>DGDD01000187.1 GCA_002385265.1 Chitinophagaceae bacterium UBA3961 | reverse complement strand
CTTCAAAATAACTCTCTTTCTTTTTTGCTCCACTCATAATTTCGAACTTCTAGTTTCAATTAAATTAGGCTGTTGGTATTTCTAGCTGGGTTGCGAAAAATAATTTCACTTCAAAATCTTTCCACCCCTTGGAGATGTCGCCATTTACTTCTAAGCGTCCTGCTTCAATGAGCGATTTCAATCGTCCCATCAAAAACACATCGCCGGTTTTCACTTTCATTCTATTCAGGGTATTGTTCAATAAGCGGGAGGCTTTCTGCCAATCGTTCGTTGCATTTTTTAAAATCTCTGCATCATAGTAGCTTTCTTCCTTGCTTGCAATCTTCTTTCCACCTTCCAGAATACGTACCATTGCATTTTCTTCGGTGAGTCGTTTCCATTCATCCGGATCTACTTCGAATTCACTTAATGTTATAGCACGGTTCAAACGCTTCGCCTTAACAGCTTCTTTTGGTAGAATTTCATGAATGCAAGACGGATAAAACAGTTGACCTTTTTCGTTGATAAAGGGCAGGTTATTGAGGTACAAAACCATTACGCGACCTTGGAAGGCTTTCAACTGAGGCATCAACCAGTAATAGCCGCACACATCGTGTTGATTTTGCCCCATCCAAATCCAAACATCCTCAGCGGCATCTGAGTCTAATTTTTCGATTAATGTTTTCACTGTTTCGCGATCATCGAAACTTCCGGCGGTTTCTACTCCGTAGGGGCTATTTTCGAGAAGGCTTCTCCACCAGTTTACGCGGGCGTCCCACCCTTCTGCTGTGTCTATATTGTTAATGGGGCCAACTGCAAAATCATCTTTTATTTCAATCACTTCGCCTTGCAAACTGGGCTCTAACTCCATTGCTTGTTGCAAGATGGAAACATCGGCTGTTTGAAAAACCACATGTATCATAATTGCGCTGTTTACCTAATTAATAATTAATCTTCTATTAGATCTAATTCTATCTTCAGGTTATCAATGATAAACTCCTGACGCTCTTGGGTATTCTTTCCCATATAATATTCCAAGAGTTGTTGTATGTGTGTTTCGGGAAGCAACATTACCGGCTGCAATCGCATTTGATCGCCAATGAAGCGGGCAAATTCATCTGGGCTAATTTCACCTAATCCTTTGAATCGAGTAATCTCTGGTTTGTTCCCCAGTTTTTTTACGGCTGCCTGTTTTTCAGCTTCGTCGTAACAATAAATGGTTTCTTGTTTGTTCCGAACTCGGAACAAGGGCGTTTCCAAAATATACACGTGCCCGTTCTTCACCAGGTCGGGAAAGAACTGTAAGAAGAAGGTCATGATCAACAAACGAATGTGCATACCGTCTACATCGGCATCAGTTGCAATTACAATATTGTTGTATCGAAGATCTTCATAGCTTTCTTCAATGTTCAGTGCATGCTGCAAAAGGTTGAATTCTTCATTTTCGTACACCACTTTCTTGGTCAACCCATAACAGTTGAGCGGTTTACCTCGCAAGCTGAAAACAGCTTGGGTTTCTACGCTTCTTGCTTTAGTAATGGAACCACTAGCGCTATCCCCCTCAGTAATAAAAATGGTACTATTTTTCGCCTTTTCAGCAATGACTTCTTTGTCTTTACCACTAGGCTCGTCGTTGTAGTGGTATCGGCAATCTCGTAATTTACGGTTGTGCAAATTGGCTTTCTTCGCCCTTTCGTTGGCAAGCTTTTTTATACCAGCCAGTTCTTTTCGCTCTCTTTCGTTTTGTTCGATTCGGCGTTTAAGGGCGTCGGCAACTGAAGGGTTTTTATGAAGAAACAGATCGAGATCTCTTGTTAAGAAATCGTTGAGAAAGTTCTTCATGCTTGGCCCACCTTCATAAACATTGAGAGAACCAAGTTTGGTTTTGGTTTGACTTTCAAACACCGGCTCTTGCACACGCACGCTTACGGCAGCAATGATACTTCCTCTAATATCGGTTGCTTCATAATCTTTTTTGTAGAAGTCGCGTATGGTTTTCACATAGGCTTCACGAAAAGCTTGTAAGTGAGTACCACCTTGAGTGGTAAACTGACCGTTCACGAAAGAGTAGTACTCTTCCCCATATTGATTTTCGTGGGTAATGGCAATTTCAATGTCTTCGCCCTTTAAATGAATGATGGGGTATCTTAACTCGTCTTTATTGGTATTACGCTCTAGAAGGTCTAATAAACCATTTTTTGATACGTATTTCTTGTCATTATAGTTAATAACAAGTCCCGCATTCAAATAACAATAGTTCCAGAACTGCTTATCCAAGTATTCATGGATATAATGGTAGTTTTTAAAGATAGTGGCATCGGGAATAAATGTCACTTTGGTCCCATTTGGTTCGGTGCTTTTTACTTCCTTGGATTCTTTCAGCAAGATCCCTTTCTCGAATTCTGCGGTTTTTTCTTTGCCATCGCGATAGGCCGTAACAATGAATGAAGAACTCAAGGCATTTACGGCCTTAGTACCCACACCATTCAACCCTACGGCTTTCTGGAACACTTTGCTATCGTATTTAGCTCCGGTATTAATTTTACTTACAACATCAACTAGTTTCCCAAGCGGAATACCACGGCCATAGTCGCGAACCGATACCACTCCTTTTTCAATGGAGATGTCTACGGCTTTACCATAACCCATGGTATGTTCGTCGATACAGTTATCGACTACTTCCTTTAATAATACATAGATACCATCGTCGGCGCTGCTACCATCTCCCAACTTACCGATATACATTCCGGGGCGAAGTCGGATATGTTCTTGCCATTCAAGGCTCCGAATACTGTCTTCATTGTATTCGAACATCGTCTTATTTTCTTTCTCTTTAGCCATTATGGAACCTCAATTTTAATTCAACACATTGATAATCAGAGAATGCATTCTTTGGTAGGTACATTATCCAAAATCGGGCAAATATAGGGAAAGGGGCACGGCAGGTGGGGGGGATACTTATTAACCTTTGTGGAAAACAATCGAACCCCTTTAGGTTTTCGCCACCAAACTAAGGGTGCTCAAAAAACTCTTATATACTTTATTTAGGCATTTGGAGGGAAATCTGGAGTTGGTATTAGGTGCAGAAAATACGGAGTTAAGGGCTAAACAGCACCCGAAAATGGGTAGTTTTTAAAAAATTAAAAAAAAAGCTACCGCACAAAATGATGATTATCAACGGAAATTGGTTTTCTTCAGAAAACATCCGGAGCCATCGTAGATTTACTATTGCATTCCGTAATTCCTGTATCTATGTTTGTTGTGCAATCGATCGGAACCCTTTGAGAATAGAGACGCCTTAGTGCAAAGTAAAAACAAACTCTTAGCTCGCTTCTCCCCTCCCAAAGATTTCCACACGCATCAAAATCGAATTGCTCTAGTTGACCCTAGAAATTGCATCGTCCACTCGTATCCCTGAAAAATCAGTTTTTTTTAATCGTAACCTCTTTAAAAATGAAACTGATTTTATCTCGTACCCAAATTGCACTTTTAGTGCTTTTTACAAGCTTAACCGCTAATGTTTTTGGCCAAGCCTGTTTGTCTTCAACAACTATTTATGGATTGAACAGCAGCGGTAATGTAAGAACAATTGACATTACAACCGGAGCTGTAGGTGGATCCAACTTGAATTCTTCAAGTGTAGGTGCAAGTGCATCAAACGGTCTTGGTTATAATAACTTCAACGGTCGTTTCTACTATTTCAGAAGAAACCCAAATGGATCGGGTTCAGCTTTTGTAAGCTTCTCACCAATTGCGTTGTTGAACAGCGAAACAACGCATGCTACCTTCCCCACTTCTGATAGAATTTTAACCGGATGTATAAGTTTCAATGGATTAGGATACTACTGTATTACAACAACAGGTGTTTTATATTATTATAACATCTCTGCCAATACTTGGACAGCAATTACCTCAAGTTTTCGTTTGAGCAACGGAACCGATATTACTTCTACCTTAACCTCATTGAGCGGTGGAGATATCGCAATCGATGGATATGGTAAACTTTGGATTGTTGCTTCTAGTTCATCAAACTATTGCTTGTATAAGGTTACTAGCTCTTTACCAACCTCTGCTGTTGCGAGTTTAACCGTACAACAAATTATCGCTCCTACAACAACAACTCCTTCAGGTTCTGCTTTCGCCGGAATTTCTTTCAATCAAACCGGTCAAATTTTGCTCGGAACTTTAACTGATAACAGAATCTATAGATTGGAAAATAACTTGACCATGACACTCGTGGCTACCATGAGCTCACCGGGTTATGGCAACGACTTTACATCATGTGCATTTCCTTTGAGTGTATTACCTATTATCTGGAAAAGCTTTACAGTAACTACCAACAATAACACTGCATCGTTGAATTGGGTAATTGATGCTCAATCAAACGAAAAAGAATTCTATGTACAATCTAGCACCGATGGTACAAATTGGGTAGAAATGGGTAAAGTAGTTGCTAAAGCAAAAACAGGTAATGATCTTACTTATAATTTCACAACAGGAAGCATCGTTAATGGCAACAACTACTTTAGAGTGCGTCAAGTAGATATGGATAACAACGTAAGCTACTCTGAAATCAAAGTGGTGAATGTAACAAAAGCAGCGAAGATCAATTTCTGGCCTAATCCTGCTCAAGAATTCATCAACTTACAACACACAAAACAAATTACAACTGCAACAAAAGCACAGATCTTCGATCAAGCAGGACGTTTAGTAAAAGAAGCAACGATCCTTGCTGGTACAACTCAAGTGAACATCTCTAACTTAGTAAGCGGTTCTTACTACATCAGAGTTCAATTTGCAGATGGAGAAGTATTCAAGCAATTGTTTGTAAAGCAATAAAACATTTAAGATTAGAGGTTACAAGCCTGACGGATCAAGGGATCCTCAGGCTTTTTTATTTCCCACAATCACCAGAAAAAATCTCATGAAATTTCATGAGATTTTTTCTTTTTACTAAATCCAACTTGAACCTGTGCACGTATATAAATGCACACAAAATTTCTCATACAGGTTCTTACTTAGATCAATTGCACAAAATCCACTATCTAATTAACCAAGGTTCTCATTTCGATCATTGCATAGGATCCAATCCACTTTTCGTATCCAAGTATTCTAGCAGAAAAATCAGTTTGTTTTAATCGTAAACCCAAAAAAATGAAACTGATTTCGTACTCATTTAAAGGAATTCTATTCTCCTTTTTTTCAATTATTTCGAGCTTAAACTTGAATGCACAGGTTTGTAATGGAACAACCGAAATTTATGGACTGACCAACAATGCCAGTGTTAGAAGAATTAATTACACTACCGGAGCTGTTGGAGCTTCAAATTTAAACGCCAACTCGTCTACTACCGCATCTATGTCGAATGGACTCGGTTACAACTCTTTCAATGGAAGGTTCTATTACTTTAGAAGAAATCCTGGCGGCACAACTCCTTCTTTTGTAAGCTTCTCTCCTATCGTTTTACTTAATGGAGAAACCGTACACGCCAACTGTCCAACAACTAATACCGTTCTTACCGGCTGTGTGAGTTTTAACGGATTGGGATACTATTGTTTAGACAATACCGGCAAACTCTATTATTATAGAATTTCGAATAATACTTGGACATTGATTACATCTAGTCTTCGACTTAGTAATGGAACAGATGTAACTGCTACTATTTCTAATTTAAGTGGTGGGGATATAGCAATAGATGGACTTGGCAGTTTATGGATCGTTGCTTCCAGTGATACAAAGTATTGTTTGTACAAAGTTACTAGCGCCCTACCTACAACAGCTGTAGCAAGCTTAACAGTAAGTCAAATAGTATCGCCCAATACCAATACGCCTTCCGGTAGTGCTTTTGCCGGAATCTGCTTCAACGCTACCGGACAAATCATTCTCGGTACAAGAACAGACAATAGACTTTACCAATTGAACAACAACTTGAGCTTAACATTACTTTCAACCATGTCTATCAGTGGTTATGGAAATGATTTAACTTCTTGTGCATTCCCTTTAAGTGTTTTACCAATTGTTTGGAAAACTTATCAAGTTGTAGCGAACGCTAATGGATCTGCCTCAATCAATTGGCTCATTGCGGCAGAATCAAATGAAAAAGAATTTTATGTAGAAACAAGTGCTAATGGAATCAACTGGACTGAACTTGGAAAAGTAAGCGCCAAGCCGAAAACCGGCACCGACTTAAATTACAGTTTCACCACGGCGAATGTGCTTAATGGAATCAATTACTTTAGAATTCGTCAAGTTGATTTGGATAATAATGTCAGCTATTCTGAAATTAAGACCTTGAATATTTCAAAAGAAGTAAAGGTTGAATTTTGGCCCAATCCGGCACAGGAATATGTAAACATTCGATACAATAAGCCAATGGGTATTATAGCCAAAGCACAAATATTCGATCAAAGCGGTCGATTGATAAAGGAGTCAACACTTCAACAAGTGAGCACACAAATCAACATTTCGAATTTGGTAAGCGGTACCTATTTTGTAAAAGTGCAATTTTCAGATGGAGAGACCTTTAAGCAATCGTTTATAAAACTATAGTAATAAGAGCGTTATACGATGAAGCCTGATCAGTCTTAGGATTGATCGGGTTTCTTCGTTTACAGTATTTTTTTTCAAAACATCGTAAATTTACTATTGCAATCCGTAAAAACTGATGTTACTTTTGTAGTGCAATCGATCGGAACCCTTTGAGAACAGAACACTACTTCACTTTCAGTCAGTAGATTCTACACCCTCCCATTGACTGGTTCCCCCAACAAAATCCCATCCAATTTCCCGGTTTAACCAACACGCACCATTTACCTTATCCCTGAAAAATCAGTTTTTTTTAATCGTAACACCCTTTAAAAATGAAACTGATTCGCATCAGTGCAATTATTGCACTAAACCTTATCAATGTATTTTCAGCAAACGCTCAAGTTTGTCTTACAGCCACAACAATTTTTGGAGTTAGTAGCAATGGCACAGTAAGATCTATTGACTACAACAACGGTTCAGTTGGTTCAACCAATTTAAATACTTCAGGTGGTTCACCATCATCATCTAACAGTTTAGGCTACAACAATTCAAATGGAAAGTTCTACTATTTCAGAAGAATTCCAGGAACCGGTTCGCCTTCAGAGTTTGTTAGTTTTACACCGTCTACACTTGGTGTTGGAAATACAGAAACATTGTTAGCCTCAAACCCTAGTACTGTAGCCATAGTAAGTGGATGTGTAAGTTCTAATGGTGCGGGATACTATTGTATTGATGCCAATGGAGTAATGTATTATTATAGAATAGCTACTAATACCTGGACAACCATCACCGATAAATTTAGATTGAGCAACGGAACGGAAGTTACTTCAGATTTCCAGAACAAAAGTGGTGATATGGTAATTGATGGAAATGGTCGTTTGTGGCTAATTGTGTCAACATCTAGTAGCTTTCAACTTTATAGAATTGCTGCTTCTTTACCTACTTCAAATGTTAGTTCATTAACCGTAACACAAGTTATGGGCAATACATCTACGCCTAGTGGAAACGCATTTGCAGGGATTTGTTTTAATGGAACCGGCCAAATTATTATGGTAACATCAAATGGCCAGTTGTACCGCTTAGAAAACAACTTGACAGTGACTTATTTGTCTACCCTTACCATTTCAAGCTACGCAAATGACTTAACATCTTGTTTATTCCCAATAGCTATTCTTCCTATTATTTGGAAGAATTATACCGTATCTGTTGCGAACAATGTTGCTAATTTGAGTTGGGTAATTGATGCTCAATCGAACGAAAAAGAATTTTATGTTGAAACGAGCACCGATGGTACCCATTGGACTGAATTGGGTAAAGTAGCGGCAAAAGCAAAAACGGGTAACGATTTAACGTACACATTTACTACTGGAAGCATTGTAAACGGCAATAACTATTTCAGAATCCGTCAGGTTGATATGGACAATAACATTGGATATTCAGAAATCAAAGTGGTAAATGTATCTAAAGCAGCGAAAATCAACTTGTGGCCCAACCCTGCTCAAGAATTCATCAACTTACAACACACCAAGCAAATAACAACTGCCACAAAAGCGCAAATCTTCGACCAAGCAGGACGTTTAGTAAAAGAAGCAACGATCTTAGCAGGCACAACTCAAGTGAACATCTCTAGCTTGGTAAGCGGTTCTTACTACATCAGAGTTCAATTTGCAGATGGAGAAGTATTCAAGCAATTGTTTGTAAAACAATAAAAATATAATTAGAGGTTACAAGCCTGATGGATCGAACGATCTTCAGGCTTTTTTTCGTTTCTACACCTTCGTTAATCTTTTGCAGTTCAGTCTACTAGACTAAAAATATGAACCGAGATACAAGATTTCCTTTACTTGTTTTTAAGTATAAATTGTTTTTCAAGATGTTATTACAAATAATCAATTGAATTACATAGCCTATCAATTTCAATTTTATTAAACTATAAGCTCTAAACACTAAGTATAAACTAGTGTACTTGTATTGACGAATATTTGACTATACTTTTACGAGTACGTATAGAATTCATCTTAGTTGTACCCGTCAGCTTTGATAATTTAACCCAACCCCTATGAGCCGTTTCTACAAAATATTTATCGGGTTAATTCTGTTGAACCTATTGCTATTGAGCCAATCAATAGCACAAGTTTGTAACAATGCAAACGAAGTGTATGTTTTACGCTCATCCGGAAAAGTTCGAACAGCAGATATTAGTACAGGTACTGTAGGAAGTGTTGATTTAAATACCAGCGGTGGAAGTCCCTCTTCAGCAAATGCCCTTGGATATAACGCATTTAATAACAAATTCTACTACTTTCGTCGAATACCGGGCACCGGTTCTCCCTCAGAATTTGTATGCTTTACACCGTCTACATCGGGATCTGGAAACAGTGAAACCTTGCTAGCTCAAAACCCCAGCTCTTCGAGTATCGTAAGTGGATGTGTAAGTTCCAACGGTGCAGGATATTATTGCATTGCCGGTGACGGCACTTTGTATTATTATAATATTGCAGCCAATACTTGGACAACGATATCAAATACCTACAAACTCTCCAATGGCACCGACGTAAGCAGCAACTTCCAAAACAAAAGTGGAGATATGGCCATTGATGGAAATGGAAAATTGTGGTTTATTCTTTCTTCAACCTCCGACTATATGCTTTATAAAATACCGGGAACTCTACCTACCTCAGCACAATCGTACATAACAGTATCGGAGGTAGTGGAATCAACTGCTACACCAACGAGCAGTCAATTTGCCGGTATTTGTTTCAATGCAACCGGTCAAATTATCATGATCAATGCTTCCGGGCGATTGTACAGATTGGAAAACAATTTATCATTGACTTTTCTTACTACTATTTCAAATACCAACTATAGTCAAGACTTGACTTCTTGTGCCTACCCAAACAGTGTATTGCCAATATTATGGCGTGAATTCACCGTATCGGTGAATAGCAATAATACAGCCAATTTGAATTGGAAAGTAGATGCGTCTTCAACTGAACGAGAATTTAAGGTTGAATTGAGCAATGATGGATCATCGTGGAGAACAGTTACTACAATACCGCCCTTCACTTCAACAACGGGCATGCGTTCTTACAGCATGAAGTTTGAAAATCTGAGTGAAGGAATCTACTATACTCGTATTCAAGGTTTAGATGAATCGGGCAATACAAGCTATTCTGTTGTTCGCCAGTTTACAATTACCGGCACTTCAAGAGTCCGGATTTGGCCCAACCCTTCGAAGAATCAATTGAATTTATTCATCGAAAACAATATTCCTGCTACAACTCCTGCGTTAATTTTTGATAAAACGGGTCGATTGCTATCTGAACAAAAAGTTCAGCAAGGAAAGAACACCTTGAATATTGACAAATTGCAGCCCGGTACTTATTTTATCAGTATTGAGTCTCCGGGAAATATGACGCCTTTCAAGCAGCTTTTTACCAAAGTGAATTAATAATTGTAAACTCGCATCTTTCTCTATTTTTGCTGTGTTTGAAAGCAGCATTATGATTGGATTTAAGAACATTCAAGTTAAAAAGCAAGGCAAGCTCGTTCTAGACATTGAATCTTGGAGCATTGAGAAAGGCGATCAATGGGCAATTGTAGGTGCTTCCGGTTCCGGAAAGACCACCCTTACAGAAGTAATCATGCACACAGTTCACTTCTCGGGAAGTTTAACATTCGGTAATGATGCTAAAAAAGTACTGGTAAAACAACAGCATCAATTTAAAAACAAATCAAACCTCAACGAGTTTTATTATCAACAACGGTATCAGAGCACCGACAACGAAGATGCTCAAACCGTTCAAGAAACATTAGAACCCTACGCCCATCATCCCCGGTACTCGTTTTATCTAGACTTGTTAAAAGTTGCCCCACTACTTGAAAAACAATTGATTTTACTTTCGAATGGAGAGAACAAGCGTTTACAACTTTTAAAAGCATTGTTGTTAGATCCTCAATTTCTCATATTAGATCAACCATTCATAGGCTTGGACATTGCAACCAGAGCAACCTTGAATGAAACCCTAACCAATATCACCCAAAACGAAATTCAAGTTTTAGTGATCACTACTCCGGAGCATCTCCCCTCTTGCATTACACATGTTGGTGTACTATACAATGGTAAGTTTGTAGAAAAGGGTGCAAAGGGAGCTATTAAATTCCAATCACCCACGATAAAAGTATCGAATGATCTTTGGGAACATTATTCAGAACTTGTAAAACCGATCGCAACTGAATTCAGCAATGCAATAAAAATGGACCGTGTTACAATTCAATATGGGAATAATACCATTTTAAAAAACGTAAGCTGGACGGTGGAGGCTGGAAGCAAATGGTTGTTGAAAGGAGAAAATGGAGCAGGAAAATCAACGCTACTAAGTTTGATCACAGCTGACAATCCGCAAGCTTATGCGAACCGAATTGAATTGTTTGACAAGAAGAAAGGAAGTGGTGAGAGTATTTGGGATATAAAAAAGAAGATTGGTTATGTATCACCCGAACTTCATTTACATTTTCCGCAGGTGCAAAGCGTTCGAGAGGTAATTGGCAGTGGCCTATTTGATACCATAGGGTTGTTTCGTCCGTTATCCGACGAGCAGGAACTGCTTGTTACAAAATGGATCAAGTTGTTTAATTTACTAGAAAATAGATTGCATTTACTGCAGCGATTGCCATTGGGAAAGCAACGCCTTACCCTATTAGCTCGAGCTTTGATTAAAAACCCTCCACTTTTGGTTTTAGATGAACCTTGTCAGGGTATGGACCATGAACAAACACAATTCTTTCTCTCTATCATTGATACCATTGCCGCCCATACAAGCACTACTATTATTTATGTGAGTCATGTATTGGAGCAAACGCCGTCATGCATTGAGCGAACGGCTGTTATAGAGAAGGGAGAGTTGATGGTTTTGGACTAAGTAGTTAATGAAATACCTCTAACAAAATCTTGTGAT
>DGDD01000034.1 GCA_002385265.1 Chitinophagaceae bacterium UBA3961 | reverse complement strand
CTGGATTTAATAAAAGTCTGTAAATATTTTTATCAGAATAATCCACCGCATAATTTGTATCTAAGAGAACTTCCTATTGAAGTACACTCAAAATTTATTGAGGACAACACTGCAGCTTTGAAGAAGCTATTGGACAATATTCTACCGCAGGATTGGATAAACAAAAGTGAAACAGATTTTTCAGGACGCTACTTGGTAAAAAGGCCCAATGTATATGCACAAATAAGGCTATTAGATGATAGTTTGAAGCATATAATAGGGTTTGATGAATTGGCATTAACGATTGACGATTCTGCTTTGCTAAACTGGCAACCTGAAAAAGTATTTATTATTGAAAACAAAGCCTGCTTTCTGTCTTTTCCTAAAGTAAAAAATGCAGTGGCAATTTTTGGCGAGGGCTTTAAAAGTCGTGTAAGTAAACATATTCCCTGGCTAACCAATACACAACTTTATTGCTGGTTCGACCTCGACGCTGCTGGCTTTGAAATGCTGAATATTATCCGCCAGTATTACCCTTCATCCATCAGTTTACTGATGGATGAAAAAACATATCATCAGTTTAGCCAGTTTTCGGTGACTTCCATGTATAGAAAACTACAATTAGAAAAACTAAATGATGATGAATTAAAACTGTACAGCTTCTTGCAAACAAATAGTAAAAGATTGGAACAGGAAAGAATAACGAACAGCTATATTTTGGAAACACTTCGTTTAATAAACAAGTAAACAAGAATTTATTGGTTGTCAATTTTTAACTTTAAAGCAAGTAAAATACTCTTAGGAATCCCTGTATTCGCTTCAGGTAAATCATACCAATTACCGTCCTTCGTCTTATATAATTTGTAATTTGCGCCAGCAGTATCTGTAATAAAATATTCATCTAAAACAGCAACAGCCGCACCTAAAATATTTTTTATTTCTACCTGCTTTATGGTGTAGGTAAAGCGGTTGTTATCGCTTAAAATAATCTCCTTAATTTCTTCAGTTCTTACATCCATTTCCATGCAGCGAAAATAATCATTCTGTGGTTAATGAAATTAAATGTACTGCCTGACTAAATATTAGCCAAGCAAACAGCAATATTGGTACAGATTTTACACCTGCTTTCCTGTGAATTTACAAGAGCAAAAAATATTCTCAACGAATAGATTTTATAAGGGCATAATGTGCCGTGTCTTGCACATGGCAAGATGTACAAACGTTATACGTTTGGGTCATCTTGCCCTTCACTCCGAAGTCGTTTCGGGGTATTGAAACAGAAAACTTAAAACCATGAAGAAGTTAGAAAGTGAAGTGAGGAAGAAAATGGTAGTGGTGAGGATGAATGAAACAGAGTTCAACCAGCTTGAAAAATTCCAGAAAAAAACCACTGAAAAAAATACAAGTGCTTACCTGCGAAAAGTAGCCTTGCAAAAACCTGTTACTGTTAAATACAGAAATGAAAGTGCCGATGATTTTTTATTGGATATGCTAAACCTGAAAAAAGAACTCAATGCAATCGGCAACAATTTTAACCAGGCAGTACATAAACTACACATAATCGATAAGATACCCGAGTTCAGGGTTTGGGTACAACAGTATGATGGATTGCAAAAAGTATTAATCAGCAAAGTGGAAGAAATCAAATTACGGATGAATCAACTCTATGAACAATGGTTGCAAAAATAACCACTCCGAAAAGTATTGAAGCGGCACTTAACTACAACGAAAAGAAAGTGCAGAAGGGAAATGCTGTTTGTCTTCATGCCGCCAATTATCTGAAAGATGCAAAAGAAATGAACTTTTATCAGAAACTTACAGGCTTTAAAAGGTTGAACAGTTTGAATGATAGAGCTACTACCAAAACCCTGCATGTATCACTAAACTTCGACCCATCAGAAAAACTCGCTGAAAACAAGCTGCTGCAGATTGCATCGGACTACATGCAAAAGATTGGATTTGGCAATCAACCATACTTAGTTTACAAACATGAAGATGCAGGTCATCCTCACATTCACATTGTAAGCACCACCATTAAAGCAGATGGCAGCAGGATTAATACCCACAACATTGGAAGAAATCAATCTGAAAAAGCAAGAAAGGAAATTGAGAAAATGTATGGGTTGGCAAAAGCAGAACGGCAGCAACAATTAAGAAGCCCCGGCATCAAACCAGTTGATGTCGAAAAAGCGATTTACGGGAAATCAGAAACTAAGAGAAGTATTTCAAATGTTGTTGGTGCAGTTTTTAGTCAATATAAGTTTACTTCTTTGCCAGAATTTAATGCAGCATTAAAGCAATTTAATGTGGTTGCAGACAGAGGTAAGGAAGAAGGCAGAATTTACAAAAACAGGGGATTGGTCTATCGCATTTTGGATGCAGGCGGAAATAAAGTAGGCGTACCCATTAAAGCAAGTTCTATTTCCTGCAAACCAATTTTAGATAACCTGGAGAAAAAATTTACAGTCAATGAAACTGCAAAAGAAATCCTCAAACCATTTGTAAAAACTAAACTGGATGATTGCCTTTCGCAATCGCCTTCCACAATGAAAGAACTGATGGAGCATTTGAAACAGAAAAACATCTATACAGTGCTTCGTCAAAATATTGAAGGCAGATTATACGGAATAACATTTGTTGACAACCAAAACAAAGTTGTTTTTAACGGTAGCGATTTAGGAAAAGGTTACAGTGCCGTAGCCTTGCAAAGCAGGTTGGCAACTGGGAATGAAAAATCAATTACCCCAGATGAAACAAAAGATAATCGTTCCGGTGGTTCTATTCAAAAGGAAACAGGTCTGCAAAAGCAACACGAAAAAGCTATTGCTATCACCACTAAAACGGAAACTCCGTTAGATGTGCTGCTATCAACAAAGGAGCAATACGACAACACACCTTACAGTCTGCTTAAAAAGAAAAAGAAAAAGAAGAAACCAAATTTGTAAAATGTAAAACAATTTTATGTCACACACTGGAGAGAATGAACAGGGCCTGCGGAAAATAGTTGACCTGACAAGATTTGCCAGCATCTTTATTTTGCTGCTGCATTTTTACTATTACTGCTATGTAGCATTTGAGGAGTGGGAAATTAAATCAACCATTACTGACCGGCTAATGAAAAACATTTCCAACACAGGCTTGTTCCATAATCAGCTTACATCAAAGTTTATGGCATTGGGGCTGCTTACAATTTCATTATTTGGTGCACAGGGCAAAAAAGATGAAAAGATAAACTGGAAAAGTATCACGGCTTATTTACTGATTGGGTTGTTACTTTATTTTTCAAGTCAACTATTTTTCAGTTTGCAATACGATGTGCAAACAGTCGCTGTTGTTTACATCACTGGCACTGGAATCGGGTTTTTGTTGATACTGGCAGGCGGCAATTTACTCAGTCGGCTAATTAAATTAAATTTAGGTGATGATGTCTTCAATTCACTCAATGAAACTTTTCCGCAGGAAGAGCGGCTTATCTCCAATGAATTTTCCATCAACCTGCCTGCCCGCTATAACCTGAAAGGCAAGCTGAGAAAAAGCTGGATAAATATCATCAATCCTTTTCGTGGCTTACTGGTAATTGGCAGCCCCGGCGCCGGCAAAAGCTGGTTTGTAATTCAACATGTAATTAAACAGCATATTGAAAAGGGCTTTGCCTTGTTCGTTTATGATTTTAAGTACGATGATTTGAGCAGGATTGTTTACAACTGGCTCCAACAAAACAAACACAACTATTCGGTAAAGCCGTCTTTCTATGTAATTAACTTTGATAACCTTTCTGTATCACACAGATGCAATCCACTTGACCCAAACAGCATGAATGACATTACGGATGCCACAGAAAGTGCCAGAACAATTCTGTTGGGACTGAACAGAGAATGGATAAACAAGCAGGGAGATTTCTTTGTGGA
>DGDD01000018.1 GCA_002385265.1 Chitinophagaceae bacterium UBA3961 | reverse complement strand
CGAAGCATGCTCGAAATGGCTTCGAACATCGTTTTCGGCAGAGAAGGACGAATGATACTTACAAAATGAAATCGTTTAAGATAAATAAAAAGTATGCAACGGAGTAAATGTAAGAGTAAGGAATCCTTCCTTTTGATACCATCAGTTTTTCTTGATTATCCAATAGCACAACGCGTTATTAACTATTAATTCTTAATTATTAATTATTAATTGCTTTCTCCATTCTCCTCAAAAACCGCAACAAACTCTCCATATTCTTAATATCCTCTACTACCAACAGGAACAATTTACCCACTTGTTTTAGTCTGGCTTGGCTGGTGCCTTTTTGAATGAAGTTTAGTAATTGTTTGAACACTTCCGATTCGAAATAAGGCGAATCGGGTTTATTGATGAAGTAACATTTCAAGGTGTCGTCTTTCAACAACATTTTTTCGAAGCCCAATTTGATCGCAATCTTTCTGCTTCGAACGGTATCAAACAAATCTTCTACTTGTTTGGGAACAGGACCGAAACGGTCTTTTAATTCAGCATGAAAGGCGATCAATTCTTCCTCCGTATCACAGTTATCTAGTCGACTGTACAAACTCAGTCGCTCAGTAATACTTTCTACATAAGAATCCGGTATGAGAATTTCAAGATCAGTATCGATGGTACAGTCTTGTACAAAATCTTCTTGCTTGGAAATTTCTTCTTTGAATAAGCTTCTAAATTCTGTACGCTTCAATTCTTTGATGGCTTCGTCCAAAATTTTCTGATACATTTCAAAACCTATCTCCGCCATGAAACCGCTTTGTTCACCACCCAACATGTTACCCGCCCCTCGAATATCCAAGTCGCGCATCGCTATCTGGAAGCCGCTCCCTAATTCACTGTGTTGCTCTAAGGTTTGCAAACGCTTTCTGGAATCGGTTGGCAAGGTGCTCATTGGTGGAGCTAGCAAATAAGCAAATGCTTTTTTATTGCTTCTACCCACTCGACCTCTCAATTGATGCAAATCACTCAACCCAAATTGGTGGGCATTGTTTACGATAATGGTATTCACATTCGGAATATCAACTCCACTCTCCACAATATTGGTACAAATAAGTACATCGTATTTTTTATCGATGAAATCGAATATGCGTTCTTCCAATTCATGCCCTTCCATTTGACCGTGGGCGTATCCAATACTCAGATCCGGACAAAGACCTTGAATGAGTCCGGCCATTTCAGGTAAACCTTGCACCCTGTTGTGAATGAAGAAAACCTGACCTCCCCGTTCTGTTTCATAATAAATGGCATCGCGTATAAAATCTTCCTGAAACACGTGTACTTCGGTTTGAATGGGCTGACGGTTGGGCGGCGGTGTATTGATGATACTCAAATCTCTGGCACCCATCAAACTAAACTGTAAGGTTCTTGGGATAGGCGTTGCAGTAAGCGTTAAGCAATCAATATTGGTCCGTAAGGTTTTGATCTTTTCCTTATGTGCCACTCCAAATTTCTGTTCTTCATCAATAACCAAAATCCCAAGATCTTTGAACTTCACTTCTTTTCCCAAAATAGCGTGAGTTCCTACCAATATGTCGATCTTTCCTTCTGCAAGTTTTTGGAAGGTTTCTTTTTTCTCTTTGGAGGTTTTGAAACGATTGATAAAATCGACCGTTACCGGAAAATCTTTCAATCGTTCTTTGAATGTTTTGTAGTGCTGGAACGCCAAGATGGTGGTTGGAACCAAAACAGCTGCTTGCTTCCCATCAATGCAGGCTTTAAAAGCAGCGCGTACTGCAATTTCAGTTTTACCAAAGCCAACATCACCGCACACCAGTCGATCCATCGGCGAAGGCGATTCCATATCTTTCTTCACATCGGCAGTAGCCTTGCTCTGATCGGGTGTGTCTTCATATATAAAGGAAGCTTCCAATTCGGTTTGCATGTAGTTGTCTGGCGTAAATGCAAAACCTTGTTCGGCTTTACGTTGTGCGTACAATTTGATCAAATCGAAGGCGATCTCTTTAACCTTGGTTTTCGTCTTTTCTTTCAATTTCGCCCAAGCATCACTTCCTAATTTATTGACTCTGGGAACCTGCCCTTCTTTACCGGTGTATTTAGAAATTTTGTGAAGCGAGTTAATGTTTACATAGAGGATATCGCTGTCTTTGTAAATAATTCTCACTGCTTCCTGAAGTTTTCCATTCGCTTCAATTTTTTGCAAGCCGCTGTAGACTCCTACGCCATGATCGATATGGGTTACATAATCGCCCGGCTGCAATTCACGCAAGGTTCGAAGGGTAAGCGCTTTGTTCTTATTGTAGGCTTGTTTAACCTTGTATTTGTGATAGCGTTGGAATATTTGGTGATCGGTATAGCAAACCAGTTGACGTTCTTCATCAATAAATCCCTCGTGAACTGAAATGGGGATCGGAGTAAACTGTATCTCTGCTTTCAGATCTTCAAATACACTGTACAAGCGCTCTAATTGGCGCGGGTTTTCAGCAAACAAGCAAAGAGTAAATCCTTTTGCGATCCACGATTTTAGATCCTTGATCAACAAATCGAACTGTCTATTGAAAGCCGGTTGCGCTTTTGTTTGAAAGGAGATGAATTCATGAGGACCCGCCACTTCCAAAGGTTTTGATTCGCCTTCGAAACTTTGACCGTAGGTAACTACAATCGATTTGGAAAGAAAATCAATTGCCGATTGAGTGGAAATAAAATCGTTCGTGGTTAGATCGGCCTTGTGAATCTTATCGTCTTCCTCTACAAATTTTGACTTTCGACTAGAAGCAGCTTCTGTAGCTCGTTGGTCTTTTACTTCCAAGAAAATTTGTAAGTCCTCTTCTTGTTGCAACAAGCGATCGAAACTCAAGGAAGTGTTGGCAAACCAATAAATAGTTTGTTCCGGCAAGAAATCGAAGAGCGATGCTTTCTCACCCGAATCGAATTGGGTTTCAACATTCGGGATGATGGTTACTTGTAATAATTTCCGTTCACTGAGCTGCGTTTCAGGATCCACGATTCGAATGGAGTCTACATCGTTTCCAAACAATTCAATACGATACGGTTTCTCATTCCCGTAGGAATAGATATCCAAGATACCACCTCGCAAAGCGAATTGGCCGGGTTCGTATACAAAATCGGTTCGCTCAAATCCATAATCCACCAATTGTTGCATTACTCCTTCCACATTCAACACATCGGCTTGTTTGATGTGAATCATGTTTTTACTCAGCGCACTCGGCAATACTACTTTTTCGAACAATGCTTCCGGATAGGTCACCAACATCCCAATTCTATTCCCTGTTTGTGTGGCAAATTTGGTCAATGCCTCTGTTCGAAGCATTACGTGAGAGGGATTGAGTAACTCAAAGTTCTTACGGTTTTTAAAACTGGAAGGGAAGTAAAAAATATTGAGTGCGTTGGTGATATTCTCCAACGAGTTGTGCATGTAAGCCGCCGTTTCCGCATCTTCGCACACCACCACATGGTTCAATTGAGCACAAGAAGGATGATTGAAAATTCCTGATAAGGTGAAGGCGGGCGCGCTTCCTTGCAAATTTTTCAGCGTGATCTGTTGAGGCCCGGACATAGTTAGCCTGTCCGCCAGCTTAAAAAGGAGGGGTGATTGCTGATAATGCTGTAAAAGTTCGTCCAAACTCGTAACCACTTTCCGATCTGTAATTAGGCTGCAAAATTACGAGAAATTCGGGAAAGGAAAGGTAGAAAGCGTTGTGGTTTAGTAAACTGCTCCATCGTTCACTCGTATATTCAATTCAGACCACTTCTTTTTTATCACTACAACCGTATTAATGGCACCATGCTCGTTAAAAGAATTGGCATAGAGTAAACCGTTCTTTTCTACAAAAAGGGAATACTCACCCGGAGGCAACGTAACTTTAAAACGACCGGCGCTGTCTGTAGCAATTGTTTTGATCAATTTGGTAATAACTGAAGAATAGAAAGTAGGTTTCCCTGCTTCTTTGGTTTGAGACAAAAGCGTGCGCTCGTATATAAAAACTTTGGTTGGAAAAGGCGCAGGAGCAGAACGTTTGATATCTGGAGAGGGCATCTGATTTCCAGACACTTGCGTTACTATCCCTTGAATTCCTTGTTGTTTTTTACAGAAAAAAGACCGGAAGGAACTTGAAACAACCGAAATTGAAATCAAGATTACAAATAGTATGATTTTTTTCGCCTTCATAGCTATCGTTTTTCTAAATTTATACGTATAATATAAGACGGTGTTACCGTTTTTTTGTTAGAATATCCAAATTAAGCCATTATGAGTCGAATTCGAGTGCTAGTTCTGTTGTTAGTGAGCCTTCCTTTTACGGTTTTTGCTCAGGTAACCACTCAAACTAAAATTTTACGGGAAGCCGCTCAAAAGCAAGCCGCCCTTGAAGCTAAGACGAAAGAAGAGTTGTTGAAGTTGGCAATTCAAAAGAATTGGCCTTTAACCATTCAAAATAGCAAAGGACAGTATGCCATCCTTGTGGGAACCGATTTTCAGGGTTACCCCATGTACACCACTACAACCAATAACACGGTGGCCGCTGCTACCATTGGAACCAACCAGTTATGGCCTGGTGGACTGAGTGGCCTCAATCTCAGTGGTTCCGACAATAGTGTAAAAGGAAAATTAGGTATTTGGGATGGCGGAAAAGTGTTGGCTACCCACCAAGAATTTGGAACAAGAATTTCACAAGTAGATGCTCCTACCGATGTAAGCGACCATGCTACACACGTTGCCGGAACCATGATTGCCAGTGGATTGTATCCCTTGGCAAAAGGAATGGCTTTTGGTGCTCAGCAGTTAATGGCTTACGATTTTAATAATCATTTGTCTGAAATGTTCACTGCATCCGGTGGCCTACTTGTATCGAACCATTCCTATGGCTCGATCGCAGGTTGGAGGTACAACGATGCACAAAGCCGTTGGGAGTTTTGGGGTCAAGCCAACACCAATGAAGATTACAAATTTGGATACTACTCAAATGAAGCGCAGGTATGGGATTCTATTGCCTACAACGCTCCTTACTATTTGATTGTAAAATCGGCCGGTAATAACCGTAGCGAAAATGGCCCCACGGTTGGTTCGCCTTATTGGCGCTATGATGCAAGCGGGAACATGGTTTCTTCGGGTAATCGACCTGCAGGCATCAGTGACAACGACGGATATGATATTATCCCCACTTACGGTGTGGCAAAAAACATTTTAACTGTAGGCGCAACGGAAGCATTGGAAACAGGTTACAGCAAGGCATCCGATGTATTGATTTCGGATTTCAGTAGCTGGGGACCTACCGATGATGGTCGTATTAAGCCCGATGTGGTTGCAGATGGCGTAAACCTATTGTCTACCTATGGTACTGCTAACAATGCTTATGCAATTTTAAGCGGTACATCTATGTCAACCCCTTCAGTTTCCGGTTCAATTTATCTATTGCAAGAATACTATGCTCGTTTGAAAGGCGGATCTTTTATGAGAGCGGCCACTTTGAAAGGGTTGGTAATTCATACAGCAAGTGAAGCAGGATCGGACCCCGGACCTGATTATGTGAATGGATGGGGCTTGGTAAACATCCCTGCTGCAGCTAACATCATTAAATCAAACAATACAAAACAATTAATAAGAGAAGAGGTATTGAACAACGGAGGCACGTTCACGCTACCGGTTGTGGTTTCCGGTGATGGTCCATTTGCAGCTACTATTAGTTGGACGGATCCAAAAGGGGCGGTTGAAACGGTTAGTTTGTTAGACAACCCGGCAATTAAGCTAATCAACGACTTGGATATTCGCATCAAAAAAGGAGCTACTACTTATCAACCATGGACATTGAATCCGGCAGCTCCTGCATCTGCAGCGGTAGCCGGTGATAATATTCGCGACAACGTTGAAAAAGTTGAAGTTTCAGATGCAGTTCCCGGAGCCACTTATACTATTGAAGTGAAACATAAGGGTACTTTAGAAAGAGGAACACAAGCATTTTCATTAATTGTATCGGGAGTGGGAGGAACAGCCTATTGTGCTTCTGCGCCAACAAGTACAACCGGTAGTCGTATAGACAGTGTGTCAATTGGTGCTACCCTTCGCAAAGGCAATCCTGCAGGTTGTACCGGATATACCGATTATACTTCACAAACAGCAGAAATTGAAGCCAATTCTACACTGCCCTATTATGTGAAAGTTTCTAGCTGTGATGCCACTACCACCAATAAAGTGGTTAAAATTTTCATTGATTTGAACAGTGATGGCGATTTCGCAGATGCGAATGAATTGATTGCAACAAGTGCTGTTATCAATGGTAACGGGGTATTCTCCGGTAATGCAACCATTCCTTCAGGCATCACTACCAATAATGCGAGCATTATGCGCATCATTGTACAGGAAACATCGAATCCAGCATCAGTAGTAGCTTGCGGCACTTATACCAATGGAGAAACACAAGATTACAAAGTGAAGTTTGTGACCTCATCGAAGGATGTTGGGGTATTTGATATCGTATCACCAAGTTCAGGTGATTGCGCTAGCGGCTCACAATACATTGTGGCCACCATCAAAAACTTTGGTCGCGTTGCACAATCTAGCATTCCTCTAACTGCTGTTGTAAAGAATGGAGCAACTACCATTGCAACCATCACAGAAACCTATCCAAGCAGCATTGCTGATTTGTCTTCTGTTCGATATACCTTCCAAACACCATTCACTGCAGTTGCCGGTGCCACATACACTATTACAGTAACTACGGGATTAAGCGGCGACCAAAATGCGTCGAATGATTTAGCTACTTCATCTGTTACCATTTCATCTGTAGGTTCAGGATCTGCCGGAACAGGTGCGATCTGTTCGCCCACTCAGGCAATTCTAAAAGTAACCAATCCGGTAGCGGGTAATTTGTATTCATGGTATGAAACAGCGAATGGAACTACTCCTTTAGGCGTGGGTAGTACTTTGAATACATCTACAATAACGGCAAATAAAACTTATTACCTGGCTACAAATGAACCCACAACTACTAAAGTAGGGCCGGCAAACAAAATGGTGTATACCGATGGAGGATATAATGCATTTGCTGGTAACTTTATTCGCTTTAGTAACAGCGTGCCGGTAATGATTCAATCGGCAAAATTGTATACGGGCAATGCCGGTCAAATTACCTTCATTGTGGCAAACCTTGTGAGCTTCAACGAGTCAACCGGTTCCTATTCTTATCAGCCTTTGGCATCAACAACTATTGATGTTTGGGCAACCGATCCAACTCCTCAAGCAGGTGCACAAACCGGAAATGACCCTGCCGACCTTGGAGCTGTATTTACATTGAACCTACCTGTTGAAACTACCGGAGATCATATAATAATTGTACAGTGTGCGAATGGTGCTACTTTGTTCAGAAACAATAATCTTACCACCAATCCTTATCCGTTTACAATTCCCGGAGTATTCTCAATAACCGGAAACAGTGCCACTTCAGCAACAGATGCAACTTTATATCAGAAGTTCTACTATTTCTTCTATGATATGAAGATTGCGCTCGGTGATTGCGCTACTTCAAGAACAGCTGTGGTTGCTACCAATGCAACTGCACCAACAATCAGTGCAAGTGGCAACACATTGAGCAGCACTGCAGCCGGCTCGTACCAATGGTATCAAAATGGCACGTTGATCATTGGCGCCAACAATCAAACTTATACAGCTACTTCCAGTGGCACTTATAAGGTTGTGGTGAGTGATGCAGCTGGATGTAGCCTAACATCAAATGAAATCAGTTTAACAATTACTGCGGTTACTGAAATTGATGGATCTATTATTACATTGAAAGCAACACCGAACCCAAGTAATGGAGTGTTCAATGTTAGTTTTGAAATGAAGAAAAAAGGAACCACAGTAGTAAGCTTGTTGAATGCTACGGGTCAGGAATTGTATGAAAAATCATATCCTGATTTTATAGGTAAATACAATGAAACGCTCACGGTTCCCGGAAAATCAAAAGGAATCTACTTATTGAAAATTCAACAAGGAGATCGAATTTACTTGAAGAAAGTAATCGTTCAATAAACCATAATTGTCAAATGCCTCAAACCTCTCCAAATTTCATGGAGAGGTTTTTTTATTTTAATAGTACAATTGTACTTTTTATTGATTTTTTAGTTAGATTGCAGCAACGATTGCTAGCCATTAAGGCATGCTTATTTTTTCGAGGCCGTTTTCAACGGCCTCAACTATTTTTACGAAAAATAAGAAGATATGTTATTACCGTGGCGAACCGGAATTGTAGAGAAGTTTGAAAATTTAACCGCACACACGCGCCGCTTTTGGATTCGTGTTCCGGAACCTGAAAGTTTTGACTACAAAGCCGGACAATTTGTAACCTTCGATTTGCCCATACACGAGCGTCCGAACAAAAGACTGAGAAGTTATTCCATCGCTAATGCTGCTGATGGCTCCAATAGTTTTGAATTATTGATTGTTCAACTTCCCGATGGAGCAGGTTCAAAATATCTTTTTGAAGAAATTCAAATTGGTTCGGAGTTGAAATTCAGAGGACCACAGGGTGTTTTTCTTTTGCATCAACCCATCATCAAGCCAATTTATTTTATTTGCACCGGCACCGGCGTAGCACCGTTCCGAGCAATGCTACAAGAAATAAGACAAAAGGGACTTGAACATCAAGAGTTGCACCTCATCTTCGGCACCAGAACACAAGGAGATTTATTGTATAGAGCTGAATTTGAAAAAATGCAGCAAGAATGGCCTTCATTTCATTATCACCCGGTTTTGTCGAGAGAAGAATGGTCGGGAAAAAAAGGATACGTACATGAGGTATATGAAGAATTGATCGCACAGTCTGAAAATAAAGAAGCAAGCTTCTATTTATGTGGTTGGAAGAACATGATTGATGAGGCCAGAACGAAGCTGGCAGCACTTGGATACGACAAGAAAGATATTCATTTCGAAATTTATGGATAAAAAAAAGAGGCTGTAAAAACAGCCTCACTTAGTTAAATATTACTTCAGGAAACAATTACTTTACCAACGCTCCCTGCTTCTTGGTCTTCTGTTCATCTTTGCCTTGTGCAATTGAAATAACCGGAATTCCAGGATTGTCTAATTGACGCAGCAATTCAATTTTCTCTCTCTGTAACTGCAGGATTTGATCGTGATTGCGCAGCAAGTCTGTTTCAACATCCTTGATACGTCTTTTCAGTTTGTTCTCATTACGGGTTCTAATGAAATAGCCAACTATTACAGCAAATAATAAAAGGCCGGCTCCAAGATAAGGACTAACGTACATAATTACATTTAGAAGGTTTAATATGGGGTTAGGATGATACCAAACTGTAATTCAATATCACATTGCAAAAGTACCCAAGCTTTTGAAGCCTAGAAAATTTCTTTATTAACCAATGTGAGTATCGAATCGATGGATATGCGTTCCTGTTGCATCGAATCTCTGTAACGGATGGTAACAGTATTGTCTTCTTTCGTTTGGTGATCGATGGTTACACAGAAAGGAGTTCCTAAAGCATCCATTCTTCTATAACGTTTACCGATGGTATCTTTCTCCTCATAGAAACAACGGAAATGCGGCTTGCAATTGTCCATGATTTGGCGTGCAATTTCCGGAAGTCCATCTTTCTTCGTGAGTGGCAATACTGCTAGTTTTATTGGGGCCAGTTTTGCAGGGAATTTCAACACTACACGACTGTCTTGCTTCTCTGCAGTGCTTAAATCTTGCTCTTCATATGCTTCACTCAACACCATCATAACCGTTCTATCCAAACCAATAGAAGTTTCAATTACATATGGAACATAGTTTTGATTTATCTCGGTATCAAAATAGTTCATCTTCTTTTTGCTGTAAAGCTGGTGCTGACTTAAGTCAAAATCACCTCTTGAGTGAATACCTTCTACCTCTTTGAAACCAATCGGGAAATCGTACTCAATATCACAAGCGGCTTTGGCGTAGTGAGCCAGTTTAACGTGGTCGTGGAAACGATAGCGATCGGGTGAAATGCCTAAACTTAAATGCCATTTCATACGAGCTTCTTTCCAGTATTCATACCATTCGCCTTCTGTACCGGGGCGAACAAAGAATTGCATTTCCATTTGTTCAAATTCGCGCATGCGGAAAATGAACTGGCGTGCCACGATCTCGTTTCTAAAAGCCTTACCAATTTGAGCGATCCCAAAAGGCACTTTCATTCTTCCCGTTTTCTGAACATTTAAAAAGTTCACGAAAATACCTTGAGCGGTTTCCGGACGGAGGTAAACTTTGTTATCGGCATCATCAGATGAAGCAGTAGAGCCAAACTCAGTAGCAAACATCAGGTTGAACTGACGCACGTCGGTCCAATTCACTGTTCCACTAATAGCACAAGCTATTTTGTATTCTTCGATCAACGCTTTCAAACCGGCCAAATCATCTTGGGCTTGAAGGGCTTCCATTTTTGAAATGAGGGTTGCGGCACCGGCCTCATCACCATTGGCTTTGAGTTGGTCGGCATACCCTTCAATCAAATGGTCTACACGATAGCGCTTTTTACTGTCTTTGTTATCGATCATTGGATCGTTGAAGTTGTCAACGTGTCCACTTGCTTTCCAGGTGGTTGGGTGCATAAAAATAGCTGCATCGATCCCTACAATGTTTTCATGCATTTGGGTCATGCTCTTCCACCAATAATCACGAATGTTTTTCTTCAATTCACTACCCATTTGGCCGTAGTCGTACACTGCTGCCAAACCATCATAAATCTCACTAGAGGGGAAAATAAATCCGTATTCTTTACAATGTGAGATAATCGCCTGAAATTTATTTGTTTCTGTTGCCATAAGTGGTGCAAAAATAAGAAGGGGGAATAATTAAAAATTAATAATTAATAATTAATAATGAAACAGCCAAAGTCAAGATGATTGGGATTCCAGTCTATTTGAGGCGGTTGGGGTGAAAAGATATTATTTAAATGCATCAAAAGCCCAAAGCCTAAGGCCTAATGCCTTTCTTTTAATTATTAATTGTTAACTACTTACAGCTTCGGATTGTTCTTATGCCTGTCCGCATCGCGGGCTGTTTTTTTGGCCATGTTTTTCTCAAAAGCTTCTGTGAGGTTCACGCCGGTTTGGTTGGCCAAACAAATGAGAACCCATAGAACATCAGCCATTTCATCGGGTAGTTGTTTGGTTTTTTCTTCGTTTTTAAAGCTTTGATCTCCGTAAGTGCGGGCCATAATTCGGGCCAATTCGCCCACTTCTTCGGTTAAAATGGCCATGTTGGTGAGCTCACTGAAATAGCGAACCCCAATGGTTTTGATCCATTCGTCTACTCTGTTCTGGGCTTCTTGGAGCGTAATATCCTGCATTATTCTTTGTTTTTGGAATCGATGATAATGGTTACGGGACCGTCGTTGATGAGAGCAACTTTCATATCGGCCCCGAATTCGCCTGTTCCAATTGGCTTTCCGAGATCGGTTTCAAGTTGCTTGATCATAGCCTCGTACAACGGAATGGCTATCGGGGGCTTTGAAGCCTTGATATAAGAAGGTCGGTTACCCTTTTTAGTGGCGGCATGTAAGGTAAATTGACTTACCAGAATAAGGTCGCCATTGATGTCTTTTAAGGAGAGATTCATGACGCCGGCCTCGTCGTCGAATATGCGTAACTGGGTGATTTTTTGGCTGAGCCACTCAATATCCTCCGTAGTATCCGCATCTTCAATTCCTACCAACACCAACAAACCCTTTCCAATGGCAGATCGTATTTCATTGTGGATGGTTACGGAGGCTTCTTTCACCCTTTGTATAACAACGCGCATAAATGTAACTTTGAAACATGAAGATAGATGTTTCCAAAGAAATCAGTTTTACCACCGCTAGAAGCGGAGGGAAAGGCGGACAAAACGTTAACAAGGTGGAAACCATGGTGTTGGGGTATTTTGATATTGTTAACAGCGCCCTATTGGATGCCGACCAAAAAAGTAGGATATTGGAGAAACTAGCTACCAAAATCTCTACTGATGGTATCCTGCAGGTTAAAAGTCAGGAATACAGAAGTCAATTAGAGAACAAAGAAGCGGTAATCAAGAAAGCCAATCAATTGATTGAAGCCGCTTTAAAACAACCCAAGAAAAGAATTGCCACCAAAGTGAGCAAGGCCGCGAAAGAAAAGCGACTCACAACCAAGAAAAAGCAATCTGAAAACAAACAACAAAGAAGAAAAATTGATCGTTCTGACTTTTGATATGCGTTTCTTCCAAAAACTACCAATATTGGTATTGATAGTAGTAAGTCTTTTGTGTTCTTGCCAAAAAGAACCCAAATCAACCCAAGGAACAACCAATCTTCAACTAAAGTTTGAAGCGAGCGTTGATGCCAATCCGTTCAGTTTTGGCACCACTTATACGAATGGGTTGGGAGAATCATATACCGTAAAAACCTTCAAGTTTTATATACACGACATTGTGCTGAAAACCGCTAGTGGCGTTGAATTTCCAATTGGAAGTACGGTTCATTATTTCGTGAATTTCGCTGATACCGCCAGCTTGCGAATTCCTTTAAGTGTAACTGCAAAAGAATATACCTCTATTTCATTTAAAATAGGGGTAGACAGTACACGCAATTTCAGTGGGGCCCAAACAGGAGCTCTGGACCCAACGAACGGTATGTTCTGGACCTGGAATACCGGCTATATTATGGCGAAACTAGAGGGCAATTCGCCTGTTTCAACGGCAAGTAACAACGCATTCGAATACCATATTGGTGGTTATAAAGCAGGTGAGAATGTGATTCGATCGACCACACTCGGTTTTCCTTCCGGTGCCGCTCTTTCAGTAACCGAAAAAGGAAATTCAGTAATTACCATAAGTGCTAACATCAATAAATGGTTTGACGGCGCTCATCCCTTAAAAATAGCCAGCAATCCTCTGTGTACCACACCGGGTGCCTTGGCTATGTTGTATGCCGATAACTACCAACAATTGTTCACCGTAAGCAGTGCTCAATAATGACCATAAGATGGACCATACGAATTTCGGCAGTACTGCTCATAGGGAGTTTACTCATTTATGCTTGCAGCAAAAAAGATACAGCACCCGCTACTACCCCCATTAGTTTTACGGTACCCGATGGCTTTCCAACGCCTGTATACAATTTTAGCACCAACCCATTAACAGAAGAGGGGTTTCAATTAGGAAAGAAATTGTTTTACGATGGAAAGCTTTC
Source organism: Chitinophagaceae bacterium UBA3961 (assembly GCA_002385265.1). Taxonomy (GTDB): domain Bacteria; phylum Bacteroidota; class Bacteroidia; order Chitinophagales; family Chitinophagaceae; genus Endoryza; species Endoryza foliicola. The sequence goes on along the minus strand of DGDD01000018.1, from coordinate 24,461 downwards.
TAAAGACGGAAACTTCCCTTGTGCCTCTTGTCATCAGCAATTTGCCGGATTTGCTACTTTCGACCACGATCTTAGCCATGGATTCAATAATCAGTTTACCACTCGAAATGCTCCGGGCATTTTTAATATGGCCTGGCAAAAAGAATTGCATTGGGATGGAGGCGTAAACAACCTCGAAGTACAACCGCTTTCTCCCATCACTGCTCCCAATGAAATGGCGGAAGACATCGCAACAGTGGTAAAAAAATTAGAAGCAGACAGTACGTATCCTGAACTTTTCAGAAAAGCATTTGGCGACCGCAGTATTAACAGTCAACGCATATTGAAAGCCATCGCTCAATTTGTTGGGAGTATGGTTTCAGCCGATAGCAAATATGATAGAGTGCGAAAAGGAACGGCCATTTTCAGCGATGCTGAGGCCATGGGATATTCTATTTTCAAAGCAAAAAAATGCACCTCTTGTCACGTAGAGCCTCTGCTTACTGATAATAGCTACCGCAATATTGGAATGGCGCTTAACCCAACCATCAATGATTTGGGAAGAATGCGCATTACCGGCAAATCGACCGACTCGTTGAAATTCAAAGTACCCAGCTTACGAAATGTGATGCTGACCTTCCCCTATGGTCATGATGGTCGATTCTATTCAGTAAGAAATGTAATGGATCATTACAGTGATGGCGTAATAAATGGTCCTACCACAGATAGTTTGGTGGCCAATAAAATTCCCCTCACCGCATTGGATAAGTTCTATCTGACGCAATTCTTTTACACGCTAACAGATTCTACGCTTTTAAAGAACAAACGCTTTACGGAAGGATTTTAGGTCTTGCGTTTGTTACGCATGGCTTCCAACACCAATCGTTGCTTCGCCAATTCAGTTACTTGTTTCGATTTTTCCTTGGTAGCGTCTTGCAGTTTTTCCTCGAGATTTTTTATTCTTCGAACCAAACTGGTGGAATCGTCAGTGAGATCGTTGATCTTGTTTTGAATCTTAATGATGGCGTCTTCTTGTTTTTTGATCTCCACTTCCAAGTTGTAGGCTTCAATTTGAGGAAGAAGGTTATTGAGAAATTTCTTAGCTGCCTCAATTAAAGATGGGTCGGTTTCGTTGGTGGCGAAATCGGTGGCATTTTTTTGAATTACCAAGTAAACAGTAGATTCTGTTACATCGCGTTGGGTCTTTTGTTCGGTTTTGAAATAAAGATCTACCGGTTGGTCCCATTCCGGAAGTCGAGCTCCTTTGTAAACATAAAAATTGCTCTTGTTCAAATTGATCAAGCCTCGGCTTTCTTTTCCTTTGTTTCCCAACTGATCCATTTTCTGCTTAATAGCGCCCTCCACAATTTCTTGCGGATATTGGGTGAAGACGACCACTGCTTGTCGGTCCACTTTTTGCAATTCAATTCTTCCCAATTGGGCTTGTCCGAAAGAAATCAAACAGGCCAGGGAAGCAAAAACCGTAAAGTATAGTTTCTTTAACATAAGAAGGCTTTAAATGCGTTCAACAAATTTAAGGCAGCAGTATGTTAAGAAAGCTGATTTCTTACGGCCATCCATTAAATTTGTCAAAATATAGATGATTTGAGCGGCATAAAAAAATTAGCAGGGCAAACAGTATGGTACGGTCTACCCCGTATCATGGCCCGATTTCTAAATTTCGCGATTAGTTTACTCGGTTTCCAGTTATTTGATCCGAACGGGTCTTATGCCTATACCCAGATCTATTCCGTTATTCCCTTTTTAAATATTTTATTTACCTACGGCTTAGAAACCAGCTATTTCCGATTTGCACAGAATAAAGACAGAAGTGAATTGTACAATACCTTGATGGTATCAGTTCTTATTACCACCACAGTTCTTTCCTTGATTCTTTATTGGCTGCGTTCGCCTTTAGCCGACTTTATTGGAATGAGTGATCATCCGGAGTATATGTTGTGGATGATTGGGATCTTGTTTTTTGATACCCTTTATACCCTACCCATTTCCAAGCTTCGTTTGGAAGAAAGGCCCAGGAAATATGCTTTTGTAAACGTATTCAGTATTTTACTGAACATCGCCATTGTGTTGTTTTTCTATTATGTAGCAAAACCGGCGCATGAAAAAACACCTTATACGTTCTTAGGTCAATTGTATGATCCCAAAGTGGGTATCGGCTATTTTGTATTGGCGAATTTATTTGCCAGTGCTATTTCATTACTCTTACTCTACAAAGAATTTTCTGCTTTCAAGTTCCGATTCAATTGGGGATTATGGAAAGAAGTGATGAACTACTCTTATCCGCTGATCATTGTGGGATTTGGAGGTATGATCAATGAAATGCTGAGCAGGCTGGTGTATCAGCGCGTGCTTTCACTTCCCGTAAAACAAGAACAATTTGAACTGGGCGTTTTTGGGGCCTGTTATAAGTTGGCGGTACTGATCACCATCTTCATTCAGGTATTTCGATTGGCCGCGGAGCCCTTCTTCTTTAATCAATCGAAAAATGAAAATGCGCAGAAAACATATGCCCGAGTAATGAAGCTTTTCGTAATAGCCTGTTGCTTCATGTTTCTAACTGTGGTGCTATTCTTAGATGTTTGGAAGTATTTGATTGCGCGCACTCACCCCGAATACGCGCAGGGTATTTATATTGTTCCAATTCTTGCCATGGCGAGCGTATTCTTGGGTATTTATTACAACCTATCAGTGTGGTACAAACTCACCAACAAAAACATGTTTGGTGCATACATTACTGTGGCGGGAGCCATTATCACTATTGTGTTGAACATTCTCCTGATTCCGAAGTTCCATTACTACGGAGCCGCATGGGGCACTTTCGTATGTTACGCCTTCATGATGGTAGTGAGTTATACGCAGGGGCAGAAGTACTATCCGGTGCCTTATGCGAAGAAAAAGTTGATAGCGTACTTGGTGATTTGCACCCTCTTGTTCGCTGTTCATGAAGCCATTAAAGCATTCATGAATGCTAAATCGGGTTACTTCATGCCGGTTTATCTGGTTTCGGGGCTGGCTTTAATGAGTTTATTTGGATTACTCATTCTAACAGTAGAGCGACAAGAACTCAAAAAACTGCCCTATGTTGGCAGATTTCTCTAAAACAACCCTTCATTCACATAAGGATTGTATTGCTTTTCGTAGCCGATAGTGGTTATAGGGCCATGACCGGAGTACACTTGCACTTTGGGCGGCAGGGGCCATAATTTGGTGCGAATGCTGTTCAATAGCGTATCATGATCGCCCCCCGGCAAATCGGTTCGGCCAATGCTGTTTCTAAACAATACATCGCCCGATAGAATAAACTCTTGGTCTTCTTTGTAGAAGCCCACGCTACCGGGCGAATGTCCGGGCATGAGTAATACTTGTAGACGCTCTTCTCCCAATACCACCTCCTCACCTTCTTTCACGAAGGCCACTTCTCCTGAATACGCATCAAAAGGGACTCCCCATTTCACTCCTGCCTCACCTGCTCTTTGGAGCACAGGCAGCTCTAATTCGTGTAAGTGTGGAATCAAACCCCAGGTTTCATAAGTAAACTTATTGCCAAATACATGGTCTAAATGGCAGTGGGTATTTAACAAAAGTTTAGGGGTCAACTGATTATCTTGTATAAAGGCTTTCAGTTGGGCCTTTTCATAGTCAAAATAACAGCCCGGATCAACGATCGCGCACCAACCTTTATCGTCATAAATTACGTATGTATTTTCCTGAAAGGGACTGAAAGTAAACTGTTGAATGTTCAGCATTTTTGCGATGGTTTCATCCTGTTAAAAATATACCGGAAAGGCCAATTTGTAGTACCTTTAAAATTATTAAAGACCGGATATGCAAGTTCAAAAGATTAAGTTAAGCGCACAACATTTTTTTGGGATTTTGATGCTTTTGTTTGTGTCAGCTACTGCTGTGGGTCAGGTGAATACTGTGGAGTTTGGAAAGAACCGGGTTCAATACCGCAAATTCAAGTGGCAATACCTTCAAACGTCTAATTTCAACACTTACTACTACGAAAACGGAAAGCCATTAGCCGATTTTGTAATGCAAGTAGCTGAAGAAGAATTACCCGGAATTGAGCAGTTTGTAGAATACGGTTTGCAACGCCGCGCCAACATCGTGATCTATAATAATTTCAACGAAATGGAGCAATCCAATATTGGATTGTCGATCGATTGGCAAACCACCGGTGGCGTTACAAAGCTGGTTAATAATAAGATGATCGTTTATTTCGATGGTGATCACGCCCATTTGCGCAAGCAAATTCGTCAGGGCATTGCTCGCATATTGGTTGAAAACATTCTTTTTGGAGACGACTTAGGCGAATTCGCTACCAACCAAGCCCTACTTGATCTTCCTAAATGGCTGGTAGATGGTTATGTACAATATGTGGCTGAGAATTGGAGCGCCGACCTTGACGATCAACTGAAATCAGCTATTCTAAGTGGCGAGTTTAAAAACTTCTATCAGTTCGCTTATAAAAAACCGGATTTAGCAGGACATGCTTTCTGGCATTATTTCGAACTAAAACACAAGAAAGAAAACGTTACCTACTTTTTATACCTCGCTCGCGTTTACAGAAACTTGAACAGTGCCTCTAGCCGTATTTGCAAAATGAAGTTTAAAGATTTCGTGAAGAATTTCATGAAATACTTTGAAGAACAATACGAATTGGATTTGAAAGGCAGAAGAGATATCCCAAAAGGGAATGTAACGCTGGTGGAAGAAGTGAAAGACAATCACGACTTCTTGAAGTTCACGCCCAATCCGGCGCCTAGAAGCCAGACCTATGCCGTAGTTGAATACATCAAGGGCCAATCATGTGTGGTGTTGTATGAAAACATGATCGACAGAAAAGTATTATTGAAAACAGGTATACGCACGCCTGATGGTGAAAAAAATCCAAACTATCCACTATTGGCATGGGATGGAAAAGGTACTCGCTTAGCGGTAGTGTATTGGGCAGAAGGAAAAGTGAAGTTGTTTGTATACGATGCCGTGGCCCGTTTTAAACGCATCAAAATTGACCTGCCTGAATTCGAGACGGTTCAAGACATGAAATACATGTTGAACGAAAACACCCTGTTGATGAGTGCCGTTCGCAAAGGCCAGTCAGATATTTTTATTTACAAACTTGATAAGAACACATTCGAACAAGTAACCAACGACGTATTTGCCGATCTTGATCCTAACTTTGTAGCTTTTCCAAACAAGCAAGGAATCATCTTCGTTTCTAACCGCCCTTCACCTTATGCAAAGAGTGCAGATACCACGGTACCCGGCGATCGTTACAATGTATTCTTGACTGATATCTACAATAAAAGCGAGTTCCGCCAAGTAAGTCAGCTTACCAATTTGAAATACGGCAATGCTCGCTATCCGATGCAGTACAATGTGAATCACTTCACGTTTGTAACAGATGAAAGTGGTATTGGAAACCGTTTTGCCGGCTTCTTTACTACTGAAAGAGCGGGCTTAGACAGCGTATATGTGGTAGGTGACGAACGCTTAAGAAATCCATCCGACAAAGAATTAGATTCTACTTTAAAAGCCTGGGGTAAAGATGCTCCGGATACAGTTTTTACTTATTCGGTAACCAACGACTCTACTTATGTATTCTCTTTAACCAATTATCAAAGCAGTTTAAAAGAAACAAAAATTGCCGGTGACAATGGAATGGTAAGTGAAGTGCGTCAGCAAGGAACTGCAAAATACTTATATCGATTGAAGGTAGACGAAGCTACATTGAAGCGCAGGAACGTGAATCCGCGTCCTACTGAATATCGAAAGAAAACAATAACGGAAAAACAATTACAAGAGGCTGAAAAAATAGAGTTTAGGGATGCGCCGGAAGGGCAGGATACTACTAAGAAATCGGGTAGTTTCTTCGATACCGGATTCGAGGAAGAAGAGGCTAAAGAAAAAACGGACGCAAAGAAAAACCCTGAACCCGCGGAAATTCCTTTGGTGAAGAAGGCAAAGCGTTTTGACTACAATTTGAAATTCTCTGCCGATAACTTTAGTGCCGCCTTGTTCAATAACGATGTATTGATCAACCGCCTTCAACCTTACACTGGTTCATTACCGGTAGTATTGCAAAGCGGTGGCAGCTTTAACAGTATGCTGAAAGCTTCTGTGTTCGACTTGTTTGAAGACATTCGTTTCACCGGTGGTTTACGTTTGCCGCTATTAAGTGGAAATGGAGCCGGAGTGAGTGTAGGCAGCGGCGGTGTAGGAACTAATTTCGTATCCATCAATCAATCGCTTTTTGACGGTGGTGGTGAATGGTTTGCGAGAATCGACTATTTGAAAAAGAGAATGGATTATTCGTTGGTGTATTATCGTCAAACCAATATTGGTCAAGTAACCGGTATCAACAATACTACCAAGCCTTACGAAGGAAAGCAATTCTCTAACTTGTATCAAGGTATCATCAAATATCCTTTCGATAAAGTAAGAAGCTTGAAGATTTCTGCCGGTATACGCTATGACAAGATTGTAGTTAGAGCCAGTGACTTTGACACTTCGGCTTTAACAACAAAAGATCTTAACAAGCAAACCTATGCATTGGCTCGATTGGAATACGTTCACGACAATGCCATTTTGAAAACGCAGAATATCTGGAACGGTATGCGCTTTAAAGTGTACGCCGATTTCATGAGCAGAATGAACGATCCAAAGAACAGTGTGAATCCTCCTAAAGGGCGTGTTTCTTTCAACTTCGGTACCGATTTCAGATACTACTACCCTATTTATCGCAACTTCATTTGGGCCGGTCGTGCAGCAGCTGATTTCAGTTGGGGCGATCAAAAGATCTTGTATTACTTGGGTGGTGTAGATGGTTGGATGTTCCCACGCTATAGCAGAGATCCTCAGCCATCGAATGATTACTATGCGTATCAATCATTGGCCGTAAACATGCGTGGTTTCAATCAAAACGTAGCGAACGGAAACAATGCAGTGGTATTCAATTCAGAATTCAGATTCCCTGTATTCCAAACCTTGTTTAACAAGCCTATCAATAATGCATTCTTGAGAAACTTCCAATTGGTGCAATTCATTGATATGGGTTCTGCTTGGAATGGTTCTTATGGAAGTATCAAAAGACCTGAGATCATTTATCCAAACACTGATGGTTCTACCGAGATCAGAATTAGAGCAGGTGGTATTGGACCCTTTGTTGGAGGATATGGTTTTGGTGCTAGAAGTATGCTCTTGGGATATTTCATGAAATTAGATGCAGGTTGGGATATGAGCGGATTCTTCAGAGGCAAACCATTGGTTTACTTCGCAATTGGAGTTGACTTCTAAAAAAACAAACTATAATAAAAAAGGCGTCTCGTTGAGACGCCTTTTTTATTTTTGGAACACCGAACTGGTCCGAATGCTTTTATATACAAGTCCAATAAAAACAGAAAACCCGGCGATCAATACCCAAGCCGATTTGTGTTGAAGCGGATGATTGAACAAGTCTAGCAAAGCTGCTACCAACTGCATAGGCTCATGAATCACATCCCAACTATTGAATCGTAAAACCCTGCCTAAGTAGATTCCGATAGCATTCAGTACAATCATAATTGGCATGAACGCTCTTTTCCAGAATTGCCCCCAGTAACAAATAGTTAAGCTTTCCATTTGCAACATGCTTACGAATCCCACATAAATTCCAATCCATGCGAAAAGGATCAACATGATAAGATCGTACCACAATGAAATTCCCGACACTTCACCGAGATGGTACATATCGGTTGCCAGATAAAAAGTATTGGGCACAAAGGCCAACCAAACTGCAAAAAAGAAAACAAATAAGGCTTTGTTGGAAGCTAATGCCGGCCTTAATTGCAACCATTGCGAAACCCCATATGGAATCAAAGCGAGAAACAAATTCCACAGCAACATAGAATAGGCATTGCTAGTGGTATACCAAATCCGAAAAGCAACAAACAAAATGGCTACCACCACATTCCAAAATAGATTTCGAAAAACGGGTGTGGCCCAAAGGTCTTTAACGAAGTTTACTAGAAGTTTCATAATTGCGATAAATAAGGTAGAAAAATAATCAGTGCTACTGCAATAGCTGCAAAAGCTGCAACCAACACCGCACCCGCTGCCACATCTTTTATGAACTTCAGAATTGGCAATCGTTCATCTGAACAAAAATCAACCAGTTTCTCAATGGCTGTATTCAACATTTCGGTAGCCCATACCAACGCTATGGCAAATACAACAGCGATCCATTCTGCTTTTGTTATTTGAAAATAAAAGGACGCAGCTATTACAACGATGGTAGCTAAGAGATGAATTTTAGCTTGTCCCTCTTTCTTTACAAAGGCAAAAAGCCCTTTAAAAGCAGGTCCGAAACTTTGAAATCTTGCCAAGATGAATTTTACCATATCCGAAATTAAGAAGTTCTTTTGGCAATCCATTGATACCAAAAAGCAGCGCAGGTAAATCCCACAAAAAAGTTGATCAAGGTATCACTGGCACTATGGGAGTTTTTATCGACCGCCATAAAATAGATGCCATTGAAAATCAGGACGGCAATTGCCACTACCATTCCTGCCAAATTAACGGGCAGAAACCCGAGGCCGGTTTCTTTAAACCAAGGACCATGAATGTTTAGTTTCATATACAACGTTTTAATTAAGTTCTTTTACTTGTTCAAATTTCAAGCAGGCAGCTTGCAAATCCGCTTCTCTTTTAACCGTTATATTGATTAAGTTAAAAGGCGGCGCTCCGGTAAATTGCTTCCACCGCCATTCGAATTGGCTCAAAGTGCGGTCTTTCTTATTTGAATACCACCATACGGTGTACATCAATTCAGCTCCCTTCTTCAGTACACCCTGATAGCATTTTTTCCCATTGATGGACACATACTTGATATCGCCAAGTACATACCCACTTGCTTTCCAACAAATTTGAGGATTGTGATCTGCTTGATACCAATTGGGATTCGCTTTTACATACACCAAACTTGACTGATCCATTAATTCCAAAGTGGTGTTGTTAACGGAATTCACTTGGTACCCTTCAAAGTTTTTCGACGAAAGGGGATTTGGAATAGAAGCCTGCTGATCGCGTTGAATCACTTTAACTGCCACTAAAATTAAAAAGAGCGGTAAAGCATAGTTAAGTGCATGGTGTGTAGGGCTACTTTTACTGGCTACCGAATTTGTTGGCTTTCTAAAACGAGCCATCCAAATCAATGGAAGCACCACATAAACAAGTAAACTAATCAGGCCAATTGCTTCATGATGCCAGGTGCCCGGCATCGACTTAAATAATACAATTGCAACAATGCGAAACAAATTCATCACCACATTACACACCATCAGTATCAAAAAATAAAGCCAGAATGGAAGGTGATGAAGTGGAGGCGATTTTCTTTGAAAACGAGCACCTAGATTCCATATCACAACACCTAACAATAGACTAACAACTACCATATTGAGTCCCATGCACACTTCATCAATTGAAAACTCAGTGCCGGAATTTGAGATCACATTTCCTTCTACCTTCAAATCTTTTATTAAGTGTTTCAGTATAGAACCCGCCCAGCTACTAAGCTGCAAGCGAATGGGAAAACTGAATACCTGTACTACGAATTGAAAAAAGGGCGACATGAAAAAGAGAATCGGCAATAATAAAGGTGACTTCGGTCCGGTAACCATTGCCCAAAAGAATAGCACAGTAAATGACCAACTGAAAAAATACAAGGTCTTTACAGGTATAAACAGCGTCAGCAAAAGAGCAACGATCGCTAGAAGCGCATACTCGCGGCCCCATCCCTTTTCTTTGGAATTTGCTCCAACAATATAACAAGAGATCAGCCCAAGAATAGTGGAAGCACTCGTCCAACTCAAATAAATGTGCAGGATATACACAGATGGTATAGCAGACAAAAGTAGTATCCAACTCCACCCTTTTTTCCAAATGGTTTGCATAGAGATGAATTAGGCAGTTGTAATCTGTTTCTTTTTCCTGAAGTACCAGTAAACCAGGGTTCCACAGAAAAGAATGATCAGCAACCACTCTTCGGGTTCCGGGGCAGCCCCTTTTGATTGGATTCCTGCATTCCCGAGTCCCTTTTGATCGGTATCAATGCCCTGATCTTTGTAATCTTGCGCCGACTCCAAAACGATTAGGCTTGATACCGGGCTTACCACATTTGCTTTTTCAGCCCTTACAATAGCAGTAGAATCGGTTGCGGCACTTCGAAGTATTTGATTGTATTGAAACAGTCTATAAATATGATCAGTAGCCGCATGCTGAACAGGCAAACTGTCTTCTTGTATTTGAACCCCCAGTTCAGGGATCACAATTTTCTGATCCGACTCTTCGGATACTGCAAACTGCTTTTGAACTATCAATTCTTTCAAATCATCTGTATTCCCTATTTCAGGAATCAAATAGCGGCTATCAATCAGTGTTTTATAGTACCCGGACGATTGAGCATTCAACAAGAAACATCGCACCGGCTGACCATTGCTTCGATCTGCTTTCAACTTAATTGCATAATCAGATTCTTCTAGGTCTTCGATCGCAATATTGGAAAGAGAGGGCTTTGTAACAATCAATGAATGCTCTCGATCTTTAATCAAGAAAAAAGGGAAACAACTGATCGTTTGTTGTCGCAATTGATTCAAGACCTTGTCTCCGTTTTTAGGCTCCCACTTCACCATTTCCTTTTGATACACATAGATTGATTTATTTGCAAACAAGGTTTTCATGGCACTGATCTCTTGGTTGGTCCAACTGGCATTGATATCTAGATAGATATCTTGGGGATCGAAGCTCATTCTTGAGGGCAGATAGTTACTAAGTACGTAACGGTGTTGATCGTACCCAAATTCTGCTTGCAATTTTTCGGGAGCATCCATTTCAATAGTGATATTGGAAGAAGGCAACTCATCTACTTCATATTGATTCTTTGCTACCATCGAAGCATGTGCTACATGAACGTTTACCGGATCTTGTGCAAACAAAACACGAGTTTGATATCGAGTACTTTTCTTCACCGGGCCTTCCCAAGTAGATGGAAGATAGCTCCATCGCATTGCCTCCTTTTTCATGGGAGCTGTAATACCAATTTTGAAAACACGGCTTTCTTTATTGTTAACAGGAAACACCCTTACTGCCACTTTATTCCCTTCTCGCCATTCAACCCAAGATGGATCACGACGTTGAACCCCTACAATATTTTTATATGCTTCGGCGGCTTTTGATTTGGTAGTAAGAACACCCTTTTCTTCTTTTCCGTTGACCCAAAGACTCAAAGAAGTAACGGTGCCGCCTGAGGGTAATTGGAAAATATAGATCGCTTCATTCTGTCCTTGCCAACGCTCTTCTGAACCATTGGTTACTTGAAAAGTATGTTCTGTATATTGAATGCCATTGTTAGGCCACAATTGAATTGACGTGGTAACAGCTTCAGTATAGAGATCCTTACCACTCCACAACCGAAGTTCTTGCACACCAACATATCCATAGATCGCCTTTAGAATATGAATTTTATCCGACTCCAGAAGAGGATCAGTTGAGAAAAGAGAAGCGATCATAATTAAGGGATTGTGAAGTTTCACGATTTGGTCGTTGAACCGTGGTTCACCCCAAAGTGAAAAACTATTCTTTGATACTTGGTATTCAATATCCATTTTCACGAAGTCTGAAAATAACCATTCATCTCGGTAGTCTTTCACAACAGATATCCAAGCCGGAACTCCATCTTTAGCATAAGCCCTCGCCTCGCGAACGGTTCTGCCAATACTTTGACTCAGTAAATTCCATTGTATCACAAAAAGAACACATAACAAAACTACGGTGCTTGAAATAGACCAAAACACAACCTGATACTGCTTTTCATTGAATCTGTTTTTTAATATGAATAAGGTTCGAATGAACAGTAAGATTGGAACGAAAATATGCAGCCCTAGCCCTAGTGCGATAACACCAATCAATCCAATCAAATAAAATGGGGTAACATATACCGTCATATACAACCAACACAAAAGCGCCAATGACAATGTTATAAATTGAACCCATTTCAGCCAATTCGGAAATCGGTCGGCGAAGAAGTCAAGCAATAACGCAGCCACCCCTAAAAACTGAAGCGCCATAAACCAGGGTGTGCAATGATCGAAAACAATAAGCTCTCTATTAAAAGTATGCGCGCTGAAAAAGAAAAGGGCGATGAGTATGTTTTGGATCAATGATTTTTGGTCGGAGTCGCGCCCTGAAATCATGTAAATAGTCCAATAAATGCCGGTCAACCCGAAGTTTACAGTTACAAAACCTGATTGATCGGATTTAGCAAGATCTGTTCCTCCAACGATATACATCGTAATAGATACCAATAAGAAAAGAAAACCCACTAAAGCCGGTGTTTTTATCTGTTTCATGTTTTTTGATTTAAAAAGCTCTTTGTTTTTCAAAGTGAAATGACAAAAAAAATTTACTTTACTCCTTTGATCATGTTTTCAAGGGCTGTTAAATGGTCTTTAAATGCTTGTTGGCCGGCCTTTGTAGCAGTATAGGTAGTATTGGTTTTTCTACCTATGAAGCCCTTGGTTACTTGTATGAATCCCTGTTCTTCTAAAGTGGTAAGATGCGACGCGAGGTTGCCATCGGTTAGTTCCAACATCTGCTTTAGATCATTGAAATTAACAGACTCATTCACCATTAAGATGCTCATGACACCCAAACGGATCCTGCTCTCAAACACTTTGTTTAATTGTGAAATCGGATTCTTCATGTTTCTATTTTAATCGGCTCGCTCGTATTTCCACCACATAATAAAACCATATACAATATGCATCACTCCAAAACCTATGCTCCAACAAACCAAGCCCCATCCGGGATTCCAGAGATTGATCAAACCCAATACAATTTGCGCATAGCCCAACCAGCGAATTTCCCCTAAGGTATATTTAGAAGCATTCAACAAGGCCAATCCGTAAAAAATTAAACAGAGTGGAGCTACCAAAGTATAGGACTCTAAATATAGGACGCGCAAAATTACTATTCCTCCCACCAAAATTGGCAACAAAGCATTCCACACCATACGTTGCGACACGCTGTTCCAAATTGGCGTATTCTTAGACACACTTCTTCGATAGGTAAAAAAGAATGCTGTTACAAATGCTATCACAAACACTCCAATGGCAATTGCGATCAATTCTATCAATAGATCATAGTAGGAAGACTGATTTACCGCCATGCCTCTCAAACTATAATCCGATTGTTGGTTGCTCGGAATATAATGAGCCATTCGGCTATTGGCAATAAAAGCACCCGCTAAAGCCGCCAAACCGGCACTAATCCCGCTCCAGCCGCTCAAAGAAATAAAGCGAGAAGATCGCTCCATCATCTGTTTGATGTCTTGTAAAGCATCCAAAGAAGTCTGATTTTCTTGCATAAAAAGCACTTTGTGTTTCAAAGTAAGATAAATTGATTGATTCCACCAAATTTTCATCCATAGTTTCGGCCAATCCATCCATTTATTACCAACCTTTTAAGAAATCGAAGCGTATTTTTGTTCAATGGCAGGATCGTTACTTAAGAAAGTACTTATAGCATTTTTCATTATCCTTAACCTTCTCACAACCAAGAACTTATTCTCACAAAATAAAGTCTTAAAAGGTACAATCAAGGACGCGCACAGTGAAGAGCTGATTCCCTTCGCGTCTATGAAATTTAAAAATGGCACCGCCGGCCGTTTGAGCGACTCTGCAGGAGCTTTCACCTTCCGATTTCAAGAATGGCCCACCGATACCTTAGTCATTACCTATGTTGGGTATGAAGACTATTTCCTTGTCTTCGATTCAATCTTGCTCAGTAGAGTTAAAAACAATGTTCTCGACATATCTATCCATTTAGTGAGAGGAAAATTCACCAACGAAGTGGTGGTAAAGAAAAAAATTGATAGAGGTTTATTGATGTGGAGAAGAATTGTAAAAAAGAAACCACTCAACGATCGCTACAGGTTCGAAAACTTCTCGTATGAACTCTATAACAAATTGGAAATAGACCTTAAGAATGTAAAACGAGAAAAATGGCAGAAATACCCGATTATTAAAAACTTCGGATTCGTATTCGACAATGTAGATACAACCGAAGAAGGCCGCCCTTTTCTACCTGTATATCTTACGGAAGCCATTTCTGATTACTACTATCAAAAAGACCCCAAGCGAAGAAGAGAAATAATAAAAGGAACGAAAACTTTGGGAGTTTCTAATGAAAGTGTATTGCAGTTTCTGGGAGGTATGGACCAAAACGTAAACTTCTACAGCAATTTCATTCCGGTTTTCGATAAACTCTTTATTAGCCCCTTGAGTGATAATGGTGATAATTACTACCGCTACAAAGTGCTCGACAGTCAGTTTGTGAACAACCGTCGGCTTATTCATATGAGCTTTACACCAAAACGGGTGGGTGAAAATACTTTCGAAGGCGACTGTTGGGTTCATGATACTACTTGGGCTGTTCAAAAAATGAACCTGCGGCTATCAAAAGAAGCGAATATCAACTATGTTGACAAACTCAGCTTGATCCAAGAGTTCAAATTAATGCCCGATGGTACTTGGTTTCTCTCACGTGATAAATTTGTAGTTGATCTTTCTCTCACCGGCGAGAAAACACTTTCTGTTATCGGAAGAAAAACAACCACCTACGAAAACATTGTTTTCAACGACAGCTCCGTTGTAAACGAACTTGCCAAAAACAACCTGATTGAAGAAACCATTGTAACCGAAAACGCCAAACATACTCCGGATAGTTTTTGGGTTGAAGCAAGGCATGAACCCTTAACCGTTTCAGAGCAAAAGATCTATAAAACAATTGACACTTTACTATCGCTCCCTTCGTTCCAAAAAACTACCAAGCTACTGAACTTCTTAGCAACAGGCTATTTAAATACCGGTAATTACCAAATCGGTCCATGGCAAAACTGGATCTATGCCAACGTTTACGAAGGAATGCGTTTGCGTTGGGACTTGGGAACCAACTCCGGCTTTAACAAGCGATTGAACTTACATGGATACGTTGCTTATGGATTCAAAGACAAACAGTTTAAAGGCAAATTAGAAGCATTGTATATTCTCAAACGAAGCCCAAGGACTTCCCTATATGCTTCTTATAGTAAAGACTTCGACCGTGCACAAACCTATTATGCTGAAATTAGTCAGGATAACATCTTTGCCTTAGCCATTCGAAAAACCGGAGTGCCCATCAAATTCTTAATGATGGAAGAAGGAAAGGCATCGATATACAAACAGTGGAAAAATGGTTTTAGTGTAACCTTGGGTGCAGATAGAAAGATCTACAATCCGGTGATGAACTTACCTGAAAAGTCATTATTCTCGGTAAAGTCAGGTGAGGCCTTGAATACTTTTGAAACAAGCATACAAGTGCGCTTTGCATACTTGGAAAAGTACCTTGAGAACACCTTCTTCAGAACAAGTTTGGGAAGTCCTTATCCAATATCGGAAATCAAACTCACGAAGGGAATGTCGGGAGTATTGAACAGTGCTTACAACTACACCAAAATTTCCGGTAGTGTTTCCGACTACATGAAGATCCCACCACTGGGTAGTATCTATTACAATGTATTTGCCGGCAAAACATATGGTACACTTCCTTATATGTTCTTGGATGTGGCACCAGGTAATGAAATTTACTATTACAATAAATACGCGTTTAGTTTGATGAACCGATTTGAATTTCTGCACGATCAATATGCAGGGATCAATTTCGAACATAATATTGGAAACGGCTTGTTCCGTTACATTCCATTGACTAGAAAATTAAAATTCCGCCAATTCTGGAATACCAAATTGTTATGGGGTAGCTTATCAGATGCCAATAAAGCATTGAACATGCCAGCCAATTCTGCCTATAAATTTTCAACCCTCGACGGGAAAACATATATGGAAATTGGAACGGGTGTAGACAATATCTTCAAAGTATTTAGAATGGATTTGGTATGGCGCGTGTTTCCAAGACCACTGCCGGTAGAAAAAGTAAGTCGCTTTGGAGTATTTTTCAGTTTCCGATTGGCCTTCTAATAATTCATCTTTAGTTTACACAAAAACTCATAACTTACTACTTCACAGAAAACGATTTCTATGCCTGCGAAGTATGTACTTTCTCTTGATCAGGGAACCACTAGTTCTCGTGCAATTTTGTTTGACGCACAAGGTGCAATTGTTAGTGTGGCTCAAAAAGAATTTCGACAAATTTTTCCGGAAAGTGGTTGGGTGGAACACGATGCCAATGAAATATGGAGTACACAATACGGTGTATTGGCAGAGGTATTAGCCAAAGCCAATTGTCAAACCTCCGATATCGCTGCCATTGGAATTACCAATCAACGCGAAACCACGGTTGTATGGAATCGAAAAACAGGAGAGCCCATATACAATGCTATTGTATGGCAAGACAGAAGAACCGCCGGATTCTGCGATAGACTGAAACAAGAGGGATACGCACCCTTGATACAACAAAAAACAGGTTTGGTATTAGACGCCTATTTTTCAGGAACCAAAGTGAAATGGATCCTCGACAATGTATCGGGTGCGCGTGCTGCGGCCCTTCATGGCGAATTAGCTTTTGGAACCATTGATAGTTGGTTGGTATGGAAACTTACCGGGGGACAACTACACATCACCGATGTATCCAACGCATCAAGAACACTATTAATGAACATACACACCGGCGATTGGGATGAAGAATTATTGAAATTGTTTGATATTCCCGCGTCGATGCTCCCAACCATTAAGGCCTCGAGTGAACAATATGGTGTAACCGATTCTATTGTAAAGAAAGCGCACATACCTATTTCGGGAATTGCGGGTGATCAGCAAGCAGCCTTGTTTGGACAACAATGTACGCAAGCAGGAATGGTAAAGAACACTTACGGTACGGGCTGTTTCATGCTCATGAATACCGGTACAGAAGCAATTACTTCTTCAAATAATCTTTTAACAACCATTGCTTGGAAAATTGGCAATACAACTACCTATGCATTGGAAGGAAGTGTATTCATAGCGGGGGCGGTAGTGCAATGGTTGAGAGATGGATTGCACATCATTCGTAACTCATCTGAAGTGGAAGCCTTAGCTAAAGAAGTAAATGGAAGTGACGGTGTGTACATAGTGCCGGCTTTTGCAGGATTAGGCGCACCTTATTGGAATCAGTATGCACGAGGTACGATATTCGGACTAACAAGGGGCAGCACGAAAGCACATATTGCCAGAGCTGCACTTGATAGCATCGCCTATCAAACTATGGATGTATTGCAAGCCATGTCGGCAGATTCTAAAATAGCAATCAAAGAATTGCGTGTAGACGGTGGCGCTACTATCAATAATATGCTAATGCAATTTCAGGCCGACCTTCTTCAAACAACCGTAATTCGTCCGAAAGTGTATGAAACCACTGCGCTGGGCGCTGCTTATTTAGCCGGATTGGGCGTTGGTTTTTGGGAGAACACCGATCAATTGCAACATCAATGGCAGGCAGATGCGCATTTTCATCCTTTAATGCAAAGCAATGAAGCAAACAATCTCATAAAGGGTTGGCGTCGCGCAGTAAAAGCCAGTATAGCTTGGGCCGATGAAAACGAGTAAGAGAACAATTAATTCCACCTTTTTGTAAAAGCAATAGAACTGTGGTTTAATATTTGCACCAGTATCAGTATTGAATACTTTCTTTCATGGCACTATCAAGAACAGACCTTTGCAATCAATTAAGCAATTCGTTCGACATCATCATAATCGGAGGCGGAGCCACCGGCTTAGGAGCTGCAGTAGAAGCGGCTACTCGTGGGTATAGAACATTGTTAGTTGAAAAATATGATTTCGCAAAAGGTACTTCTTCTCGCTCAACAAAACTAGTGCATGGAGGTGTTCGCTATTTGCAACAAGGCAATATCAAGTTGGTGATGGAAGCGCTTCGCGAAAGAGGCATCCTCAAGCAAAACGCACCACACCTCGTAAAAAATCAGTCTTTTATTGTTCCAAACTATAAATGGTGGGAAGGCCCCTATTATGGATTGGGGTTAAAAGTATACGATTGGATGAGTGGTCAGCTGGGCCTGGGTGAAAGCGAATGGCTGTCAACAGAAGAAGTGCAATACTATACCCCAACGCTTGATCCTGAAGGTTTGAAAGGTGGAGTCTTATACCACGACGGTCAGTTCGACGATAGTAGGTTAGCGATCAACTTGGCGCAGACAGCCATAGAATCGGGCGCTGTGGTGTTGAATTATGCAGAAGTAACCGGACTCATCAAGCATCAAGAGAAAGTGATCGGCGTAAAACTGCGTGATACCATTCTCTATAGTGATTATGAAGTACAGGCAAAGGTAGTGATCAACGCAGCCGGTGTTTTTTCAGACAGCATCCAACAAATGGATGATGCGGCACATGAAACCACCATTGCACCGAGTCAAGGGATACATATCGTACTCGACAAAGCCTTTCTTCCAGGTGATACTGCTATCATGATTCCACATACCGACGATGGACGCGTTTTATTTGCTGTGCCTTGGCATCAAAAAGTAATTATCGGTACAACTGATACTCCTGTTTCAACTATTGAAACCGAACCCAAGCCATTGGAAGAAGAAGTGAAATTTGTATTGAATCACGCTGCTCGCTATTTAACACAAGATCCTACCTACTCCGATATTAAAAGTATGTTTGCCGGCTTACGCCCCTTGGTGAAAGCATCAGCAAAAAATACTGCAGCACTTAGCCGAGATCATTCTGTAACCATTTCACCAACCGGATTGGTGAGTATCATTGGTGGAAAATGGACTACCTATCGAAAAATGGGTGAAGACGTGATCAATATTGCTGCTATTCAAGCAGGCCTGCCTTATGCGGAATCTGTAACACATAACCTATTAATTCACGGAGCTGACCCCGTTGATGATTTTAATTCGGATGATTACTACTACGGTAGTGATCGTCCGGCATTGCAAGATCTTGTTTTCAAATACCCGCAACTTCAGAAAAAAATCCACCCGGATCTACCTTATACAGAGGCCATGGTAGTATGGGCCGCAAGAGAAGAATATGCGCATACGGTAGAAGATGTATTGAGCAGAAGAACAAGAGCTTTGTTATTGGATGCGAAAGCATCTATAGAAGCCTCTCCCACTGTTGCTAAAATTCTCGCCAAAGAATTGAAAAAACCGCAAAATTGGATTGACGAACAAATTGTATCTTACACCATACTGGCAAAACAGTACTTACCCCTATAAACACGATTGCTTATGAATATTTTTCTCGCCGAATACATCGGCACCCTGCTCCTTATTCTAATAGGACAAGGAGTTGTTTGTAATGTAGTTCTTAAAGACACTAAAGGAAATGGTGGTGGTTTGATCAGCATTTGCTTTGCATGGGGCATTGCTGTTTTTGTAGGAGTGTATACGGCTACCAAATTAGGAAGCGGAGGTCATTTAAATCCAGCCGTTACCATTGCACAATTGGTCCTTGGAAACATCGATACCAATCTGGCCTTCTGGTATATAATAGCGCAGTTCGCTGGTGCTATTACCGGAGCCATTTTAGCTTGGTTGGCTTACAAACAACATTTTGATGTTACATCAAGTTCGGCAGATAAATTGGGTGTATTCGCAACAGGACCATCCATAAGAAGTTATGGGTACAATGTAATAACAGAAGCGATCGGCACTTTTGTTTTGGTATTTGGAGCTTTGATGATCAGCGCTCCAACCGCTACTTTAGGAAGTTTGGACGCGCTACCTGTAGCATTATTAGTATTGGGAATTGGATTGGGATTGGGTGGACCAACCGGTTGGGCTATAAACCCTGCCCGTGATCTGGGACCGCGCATCGCTCATTTCTTATTGCCGATTTCGGGGAAAGGGAGCAGTGATTGGTCTTACAGTTGGGTGCCTGTTGTGGGACCAATTATTGGGGGCGTTATTGCTGCCATTGTATTCAAAACCATTCAACCATAAATTATGAGAAAAGGAATTCTGTTTTTGATACTTATTGTTGGCGCTTTGCAAGCTTCAGCACAAACTCCTGAAGAACGCTTGGCTGCGAAGGGAATTACCCTACCTACTGTTTCAAAACCGGTAGCCACCTACGTAAATGTGGTACGTGTTGGGAATCTGTTGTATTTGTCGGGCAAAGGCCCGAAATCGGCTGATGGAAAAGACGTAACCGGAACCCTCGGAAAAGACATGACCATTGAACAAGGTTATGAAGCGGCTCAATCTGTGGCCTTGCAACATATAGCTGTTTTGAAAGACGAATTAGGATCCCTCAGCAAAGTAAAACGAATTGTAAAAGTGTTGGGAATGGTAAAATGCACCCAGGATTTCATCGACCAGCCGAAAGTAGTAAATGGTTACAGTGATATGATGGTCGCCGTTTTTGGTGAAAAAGGAAAACATGCTCGAAGTGCAGTAGGAATGTATGCACTCCCTTTTAATATTGCAATTGAAGTAGAAGTAATTGTTGAAGTAGAATAAGAAACAATAGAAACCTTAATAAAAAAAAGCCGATGATCAAATTCATCGGCTTTTCTATTAAATGTGTAATACAAAATTAGAATGAAGGATTGTATTGACCACCTTTAGGTTGCAAGCTTCCGGTAATGATGCGAATTAAATCGATCAAAGACCAAATTCCCAAGCCACCCAAAGTTAATAATTGAACCACGCCTTGCCATGTATAGCCAAGGTAAAAACGGTGAATTCCCAAACCGCCCACTAAAAGAACAAGAATCAAAGCTACCACTTGGCTTTTGTCGCCGTCAGCAGCCAGCATTTTCTTGCCTTGCTTTTGTGCAGCTTTGAGAGCGATAGATTTAGTGAATCCAAGTCTGTGACCAGTCAATTCCTTGTACTCCTTAGAAGTCATGGTCATTAACTGTTCAGGGCTAACACTCACACCGTATCCGATGTTAACTTGTTTAGCAGGAGCAGTTTTTGGCTCCGGATTCAAAGACGCAAAAGAGGAAACGGCGATCAATGTGCTCGCCATTAGGCTTAATAAAACTTTCTTCATAACAGTAGTTTTTAATGAAGTAAATATAAAAGATTGATTCAAATGCTGAAATTTTTATGACAACAATATTTACATATTTTAATCTGTCATATAATTCTTCGATCGCTAAAATAAAACGGAAATTAATACGGAAAGTACCACTTTGTGGTAAACTGCTGATTTTGTTGTATGAATTGCAAATCAGCCCCTTAAACCCGAAGTTTAAACAACAAATTTGACCACTCAGGCTATCTTTACTAGTGCATCCTTTTAGTAAACCTTGTACCTATGGAGCGTTGGCTGCTTCGGTTTAGGGTTTCAGTTAGCGAGTATAATTCATTGCATCTCAACAAAATGCCACTGTTAGAAACGATAGACCTGCTTTAAATTGAGTTGAGTTGATTCCGGGTTAATTCAGAAGTGGCTGCATCTCCGGTGTTTAGTGTTGTATCGGGCTCGAAAAGCAGTACTTGTACTTCTTCAGGGGCAACAGGCCGGTGTTCTGTACCCCTTGGAATTACAATGAATTCTCCTTCATTGATTCGAATGGTTTGATCCCGTAATTCCATATTAAAATAGCCTTTTACAACCAGAAAAAGTTCGTCTTCCGTTTCATGCTGATGCCACACAAACTCCCCTTGAAATTTTACCAGTTTAACGGATTGTCCATTCAACTGCGCAACTACTCGTGGGTTCCAATGATCGTGAAATAGGGAGAATTTATCTGAAAGGGATTTCTTTTGAATTTGCATAGCGATTGGTTTGTTGTAAGGTACGAAATAGTATGATTTGCAGTTGTACAACTGAAGTTTGAAAGAGGAGGTTGTACAGGTTCGAAAAGGCAAAAGAGGTTTATGAATTTTACAACAAAAACATGCCAAATGTATATTCTAGGATTTATCTGCAGCTCGTTTTTGCGGTTAAGAATCGTCAAGCATTGATTGAATCTGTTTGGAAGGATGAGCTGTGCAGATATGCTGCTTCCATTATCCAAAGCAAGGGGCACAAATCAATCATCACAAATGCTGTAAAAGATCATATTCATTTGTTTCTCGGATACAACCCGTCGAATCCGATTCCCGATTTGGTGCGAGAAATAAAATGCTATAGTTCGAAATTTATAAACGATCGTCATTTGTCTAGATTCAAATTTGAATGGCAAACGGGATACGGGGCCTTTAGCTATTCGAGGTCTGATATTGACAGAGTGTACCAATACATTCAAAATCAGGAACAGCATCACAAAATCAAAACATCCAAGGCAGAATATTTGGAATTGTTAGAAGAACATGAGATTGCTTATGATGAAAAATACCTGTTTGATTGGATTTAGGGGGCGACATAAATAAAACAACGTCATTTCAAATTATCGGAGAACGAAATTAGAATCACAGCAGACTATTGAGAGAATGGTTCGAATTAATCGTAAATGATCCCATCATGTCGCCCCGATGGGGCTGATAATTCTGGAATGAACCGAACATGTACTTTTCTACAATCATGCCGCCCCTAAAGGGGCTGGGATGTTAGCTGTACCAATATTATTGATTTGTTACAACCATGCCACACCTAGAGGGGCTGTGAACCCGGTATGAACAGCGCATTAGCCCAGATTATATTCTGCAAAATGAAATCAAGCTTTATGATTCAACGATAATATTCAACCATTGAAACGCTAGCCCCGCTAGGGGCGACATGATTGTAGGAACAAAAATTCATTCCGGCGCACGCATTCCTAGCCCCATCGGGGCGACATAAAAAAAATCCGGCTATTTCCATGCATAGGAAAACAAATTCAGACTCGTAGCAGATTGTAAGAATACCAAATCGTTCATAATTGTGATCAACGATTTCATCATGTCGCCCCGTTAGGGGCGGCATAATTGTAGCACCTATTGAGAGAATGGCTCGAATTAACATTCAATGATCGTATCGCTCCGATCGATGCTACATCACCCCACCAAATCACAACATTCCAAAATCACCGCACAGGCCTTTTTGATTTCCTTCTCGCTAATAATCAGAGGGGGTGCAATACGCATGCAATGGGGCGCAAACAAAAACCAATCGGTTACAACACCTTTTGAGATCGCCGCATCAATAATAGGTTTGTTGACATCAAAACTCTCGAACTCAACTGCCATCAATAAACCTTCGTTTCGAATCGCTTTAATTTTGGGATGCTTCAACAGTTCTTTAAACAAGGCAGCCTTGCTTGCCACTTGCGCTACCAACTCTTTCTCTAATAAATATTCAAACGCAGCAGCACCGGCCGCACAACAAAGCGGATGGCCACCGAATGTAGTAATATGACCCAGCACCGGATTCTCTGTAATCACATTCATCACTTCTCTACGCGCAATAAACGCCCCCATGGGCATTCCGCCTCCCAAGGCTTTTCCCAACATCAACACATCGGGCACCATGCCATAGCGCTCAAATGCCCATAATGATCCCGTTCTACCAAAACCGGTTTGAATTTCATCAAAAATCAACAAAGCTCCTACTTCATCACACTTTCTCCGAAGCGCTTGCATCCATGCTACCGTTGGCGCATATACGCCCCGCTCGGCTTGAACTGCTTCCAATACAACGCAGGCCGTTTTTGCTGAAATCACATCAATCGCCGCTTGCGTACCATATTCTTCATGGCGTACGTCGGGTAACAATGGTCTATATGCATTTCTCCAATATTCATCTCCCATGATACTCAATGCCCCTTGAGTGCTTCCATGGTAGCTCTGATGAAATGCAATGATCTCGGTTCTATTGGTATACCGCTTCGCCAATTTCATCGCACCTTCCACTGCTTCAGCACCCGAATTGGTAAAGTACACGGAATTAAGCTGTTCCGGCAAATTGCTTGCAAGCAAGTGCGCATACTTCACTTCAGGGCTTTCAATGAATTCTCCATACACCAACAAATGGAGGTATTGCTCCGATTGCTTGCGAATGGCCTTGATAACCTTTTTATTGCTATGGCCCACATTGGCCACACTAATACCCGCAATAAGATCAATATACTCCATACCCTCCTTGTCCCACATTTTACATCCCTTGGCCTTCACAATTTCCAAGGCCAAAGGAGCCGGAGAAGTTTGCGCTACATGTTTGAAAAACAACGCTCTATTATTCATTCCACTTCTGTTTTGCTGAATTCAAGATTCAAAATTGATACAAATTTCCGCAAAGAAAAACGATAAATTGCAGCAAATTTTTGACTATGCCGGTAATCATGCATGTAGACGGAGTATACCCTCAGAATGGCGAAAACTGTTTTATTGCGCCAAATGCAACCATAGTTGGTGACGTAATCATGGGAAACGACTGCAGCGTATGGTTCAATGCTGTGATCAGAGGCGATGTTAACAGCATCCGAATGGGCAATAAAGTTAACGTGCAAGACGGCGCAGTGATCCATTGTACCTACAAAAAAACCAAAGC
>DGDD01000167.1 GCA_002385265.1 Chitinophagaceae bacterium UBA3961 | reverse complement strand
ATAAGACAAATGACAATCGATAATTTTCTACTCATAGTTAGTGTTCAATATAGGAATATTAATTTGTGCATGCTCAGTAAAAATCGAACCTTTTAAAACAGAAAGCAATCAAAATTGCAAAAGATACAATGCAAGAACAAAATAATAAATCAGCTTTAATCTCATTCATTTCCGACCTGGTTCTAGAATCGAAAATGAAATTTGAAAACATCTCAGCGATAAATGGCACAAACAAGACAATAACCAGAATTTCACTTATTCCACCTTGTGATGGTAATTTAAACAAATCCTGCAACTATTTAAAAACTTCTAAATAGATGGTTCCAACTAAACCATAACAAAAAAACGCCGCGATCTCTCGCGGCGTCAATTCTATTCTTATTAAATCTTCCTCCAATATCCCTCTGCGTACTCAGCGTCTCAATAAACCTCTGCGTCTGCAAAAACCTCAACATCCAAACAACTCTTAAGCCGAGTTTCTGCCCGCATTGATAATTCCAAATGATGAACGAATCACCAATTTCTCAAAAGTTTCCTTTGGAGCGGAATCCTTTGGTGCAGTTTCAAGTTTGCGGATGCGACTCATGGCGTACTGCTGAATGGTAATGAGCGGCAATACAATGCGCTCACGCATTTGTACCGACAACTGCTCTACCGGATAAGCCGCCATCAATTCATTCTGGCCCGATAACTGAAATACATACCGCTGCGTGAGTTCGTATTCCTCATAAATCTTGTTCCATAATGGACCAAACTGCGGATCATCCGCCAAATGCGCTGTTAATGGGAAGAAACATTTCTTCATCGCCATTTCACAGTTGTCCATCAAAGTGCGGAAGAACAAAGAACGTTGGTACAATGCTTTCACCGCCGGAAGTTTTCCCTGCTTGTCTAATTGCTCCAAAGCAGATCCCACTCCATAATACCCGGTTACGTTTTGCTTCAACTGACTCCAAGCTCCCACAAACGGAATCGCACGCAGGTCTTTTAAAGTCAATCTACTACCACCACCTCTTTTCGCGGGACGGCTACCAATATTCGTTTCATTGTAAAAACGCAAAGGACTTACATGCGATAAGTAATCCAAGAAAGCAGGATCGTCTTTCAACTCACAATACGATTTAAAGCCGGCTTCCGCTAATTCTTGCAACAAAGCTTCCTCATCGGGCAACAAGGTTTTCTCATTTACCGAGAAAAGTTCATTGCTGATTCCCGCATTGATCAATTGCTCCAAATTGTATTGGGCAGAATCAATGGTTCCGAAATTGGAACTCACGGTTTGACCTTGAATGGTCAATTGAATTTCTTTATTGGAAATATGCTTGCCCATTGAAGCATAAAACTTATGCGTTTTACCACCACCACGTGCAGGGGGACCACCTCTACCATCGAAGAACACCACATCGATCTCATATTGTTTCGATAATTTGGTCAATGCTTCTTTGGCTTTATAAATACTCCAGTTGGCCATCAAATAACCGCCGTCTTTGGTTCCATCAGAGAAACCAAGCATGATGGTCTGTTTGTTGCCACGCTTTTTCAAATGTGCGGCGTAAACTTTGTTCTCGTACAATTCGGTCATGATATCACCGGCGTTCTTCAAATCGTCGATGGTTTCAAACAAAGGAACAATATCAATATTGAACTCATTGTCTCTCCAACCACATAACTTGAACAAGCCGTATACTTCCAATACATTCAACGTGCTGTTGCATTGACTGATGATGTATCGGCTACAACCCGCTTCACCATTGAAACGCTGCACATCTTTAATGGCTTTGATGGTTTGAATGGTATCTTTAATGATACCTTCGTCGAAAATATGCGTTCCTACATCACTGGCTGCCGAAGTCAGCAATTCAATTTTTTCAGCAACAGATTTACTTGCGTAGTCGGAAGGCAATGCATCGGTGCGTTCGGCTATGGATTCCAATACGCCGTTGTGGATGCTGCTGTCTTGACGAACATCCAAAGAAGCAAAATGCAATCCGAATACTTCTACTTTATTGATCAAGTTTTCGATCAAGTGTACAAACAGTCCATTGTGTTGGTACACCAAAATATCGCGGATCTTCACCAAATTCTCCATGATCCATTCTTTGGTAAGCGCTGTACGCTGACCGGGGATGAAGATATTGGTATACAAAGTATTCTCTAATTCAGCAAGAATGGTATCCACCCCTTTGAAGGTAAGGCGGCGCTTCAAGCGACGCACATCCAAATAATAGCATTTAATAATCCCGCCTCTCAATGCATCAGCAACTTGTAAAGTAGTAGCTGCCGTTACAAACGGGTTTCCATCGCGGTCGCCACCGGGCCAGAATCCCATAGTGATAAGCGAATGATTCGCTGGCAGGGCATCGGGGAATTGAGATTTCATGTAGCCGATGATTCTTCCTGCTGCAGCATAAAACACATTCTCCAAATACCAAATCAAACTCACGGCTTCATCGTAAGGAGTAGGTTTCTGCTTTTTCAAGAACGGCGTCTTTCCTAACTGTTGTAAATACACGTTGATTTGAGAGGCATTGTTTTCCGACAATGCTCGCGACAAATCGTTGATGATACCCAACACTGTACCGGGATAAAACTGCGTGGGATGCGCGGTAAGTACCAAGCGCACAGAATAATCTTTCAGCTTTTCAGCCAGTTCTTCTTGTTTATTGTTTTGAATGGTTTCGGCTTCCAATTGTTTCAAGGTACCAATACCTCCCATATCGTGCACTTCTCGGAAAGCCGCGTCTTCCAACGCATCAAACAATACCACCTGACGTTCTACGAATTGCACAAAACGAAACAAGAGATCAATTTTCTCTTGATCCTTGGTATAGGTAGTATGTTTCTCGAAAAACTCGTCGATGATTTGATGCGGACTCATCTTCTTCTTGAATCCTTCTTCACAAATGTTTTGAAGCAAACTCAATAGGATACCCGTCTTTTCAATTCGATGAAAAGGAAGGGATGTAAACAAACTGTTGTAGAGCTGGAATTTGATGGACACGAAATTCCTAAACTGCTGCAATCCTCTGGAAGATTGTTGGCTCATCGTTCTTTCAAATATTTAGTACAAATAATAGTTTAGGCAAGCAGTAGGCGAAGTTAACAAAAGAGAAGGGAATCCTATTGAATAATTTTCAATAGTTTGACGTTAATTTTAAATGAAATAAATCATTTTAGGATATTTTTTAAAGACTAACGATTGTTATATCGGGTTTTAATGCTAGTTTCGCTCTCGAATCAATGAAAAATAGTCGTCTTAATATTATCACTTCTGCTGTTGTAGCGTTCACCGCTACTACTACGACTATTATTACAACAACCCGTTAAGGGTTGTAAATTGTCATATCACCGTTGGGCCGTTTGGCTGTTCTGAGATCAAGAAATTTCCACTTTTATCATCGCTTTTACAGCATTTACATACATCCTTTATATGCAAGTTTTAAAATTCGGCGGTAGCTCCGTAGCCAATGCCGAAAACATCAACAAAGTAGCCGCCATTGTAAAGGCAGCTGCTGAGAGCAAGAAAACCCTGGTAGTAGTTTCAGCTTTAGGCGGTATCACTGATACCTTGTTGGCAGCCGGAACCCTCGCTGCGGCAGGAGATGAATCGTACAAAGAAAAATTGGCGCTTATTGAACAACGTCATTTAGAAGCCGTAAAAGCCTTGATCCCTGTTACCAATCAAAGCAGTGTGTTGAGTTTGGTAAAGAAACAATGCAATGAAATAGAAGATATCTGCAACGGTGTATATGCGTTACAAGAATTGTCGCTCCAAACCAAAGACCGCATCATGAGTTATGGAGAATTACTTTCCTCACAAATCATTGCGCATCGCTTTCAAAGTTTGGGTATGCCTGCAGTTTGGAAAGATTCGAGAGAACTGATTCAAACCAATGATCAGTTTGGAAATGCGGCCGTTCAATTTGTAGAAACAAATCAAAAAATACAAGATTATTTTACCGGCAACCCGGCCGGATTGTTCGTACTCCCCGGCTTTATTGCTGCTACTGCCAAAGGCGTTACCGCTACTTTGGGAAGAGGCGGATCCGATTATACGGCTGCAATTTTAGGCGGTGCCTTGAATGCCGAAGCAGTGGAAATTTGGACCGATGTAAGTGGCATGATGACCGCCGACCCTCGTTTGGTGGCCAATGCGCGCATCATCCCCGATATCTCTTACCAAGAAGCGATGGAGCTCAGTCATTTCGGCGCGAAAGTGATTTATCCACCCACTATTCAACCGGTGATGAAAAAAGAGATCCCGGTTTGGATCAAGAATACATTTGCTCCGGAAGACTACGGCACCTTGATTCAAAAAGAATCGATTGGTCAAGATGCAGTTCGAGGCATTTCCAGTTTGAATAAAATGGCCTTGTTGAGTTTGGAAGGAAGCGGCATGATCGGTATCCCCGGTTTTTCAAAAAGATTGTTTGAAGCATTGGCCGGTGCGCAGATCAACGTAGTGTTGATCACTCAAAGTTCTTCGGAACATTCGATCTGTGTGGCCGTTGATGAAGTAAATGCATCGAAAGCGAAACAAGTGGTAGATGCTGCTTTTGACTATGAAATTGAAACAGGAAAACTAGAGCCACTTCAAATTGAAGAAGGTCTGTCGATATTAGCCCTAGTAGGCGATCAAATGAAGAGCCATCCCGGTATTGCCGGAAAGATGTTTTATGTATTGGGAAGAAACGGCGTTAACATTCGTGCCATTGCACAAGGATCTTCCGAGCGTAATATTTCGGCGGTAATTGCAGCAGACGATGTAAGAAAAGCCATCAACGTACTCCACGAGGCTTTCTTTGAAGAATCATACAAACAAATCAACTTATACATTGTAGGGGTAGGAAATGTTGGAAGTCGTTTGTTAGAACAATTGGAACAACAAAGAGCCTACTTACTTGAAAATCTTCGACTACAGGTAAACGTGGTAGGAATTGCCAATAGTAAGAAAATGTTGATCAAAGAATCGGGCATCGCCCTTTCCAATTGGAAAGAAGCTTTGCAAGAGGGAATGGAAATGGACCTCGATCAATTCGTAGCCATGGCAGCTGCCAAGAATCTCCGCAACGCTGTATTTGCAGATGTTACTGCAAATGAGTCTGTTGCTTTGATCTACGAAAAACTATTAAGAAAGAGTATTTCTGTTGTAGCTTGTAATAAAATAGCGGCCGCTTCTTCTTACGCGCATTATTCCAAACTGAAACAGTTGGCGCGTGAATTCAACTGTCACTATTTGTTTGAAACCAATGTGGGTGCAGCCCTTCCGGTGATTGGAACCTTGAACGATCTTTTGCGTACCGGTGATGCCGTAACCAAAATTGAAGCAGTATTGAGCGGAACACTGAATTTCGTTTTCAATAATTATGATGGATCGAAATCATTTGCCAGTGTAGTGAAACAAGCGCAAGATGAAGGATACACTGAACCCGATCCACGTTTGGATTTGAATGGCACCGATGTAATGCGCAAGATCATGATCCTCGCTCGTGAGTCGGGCTCGATTTTGGAAATGGATGCCATCACCAATGAATCATTCATGCCGGAATCTTGTATGCAAGGTTCCGTAGCCGATTTCTATGCAGCCATGGAGCAAGAAGAAGCCCATTTCAAAGCCATCTATGATGCTGCCGCGAAAGACGGTAAGAAACTGAAGTTTGTTGCACAGTTCGATAACGGTAAAGCGAAAGTAGGATTGCAACACATCGATCCTGCTCACAACTTGTATCATTTGTATGGGAAAGATAATATCGTATTGTTCTATACCAAACGTTACCCCGAACAACCCTTGGTAGTAAAAGGAGCCGGTGCAGGCGCTGATGTAACTGCCAGTGGGGTATTTGCTGATATCATGCGTACGATGAATGCATAAGCAAAATAGGTGGCGCGGTGCGCCATAGCGAGTTAACCACGGAGGCACGGGGGCACGGTGAAGGAATAGAGGGTTTGCAGCTTGATTGTTTGGTAAGAACCTGTTACTTCGGAAAAAGGGACACAGGTTGCTACGCAACAGGAGCTACGAACGAACTAAAAATTCGTAGCGACTGAATTTGATTAAGATATTGTTGAAATAAACTCAGCAGAGTACGTTTAAAAAAATTGAGATGAAGAATAGCGTTCAAGTAAAATGTCCGGCTACTGTGGCCAATCTTGTATGTGGCTTTGATGTATTGGGATTGTGTCTTGATGACCCTGCCGACTTAATGGATGTTTCTATCAATCATGATGGACGCATTACCGTAAAAAGCGCCGATGGTTATCCCTTACCGGAAAATCCTGCGGAAAACACCGCCGGTGCTCCTCTATTGGAAATGGTAAAAGAATTGGAGCCGGGTATCGGCTTCGATGTATTGACTCATAAAAACATCAAACCCGGCAGTGGCTTGGGCTCAAGCGCGGCGAGTGCAGCCGGGGCGACTGTTGCGGCTAATATATTATTGGGAAATAAATTCTCCAATGAAGATTTGCTTCGCTTCGCCATGTTTGGGGAGAAAGTAGCTTCGGGAGTAAAACATGCCGATAATGTAGCTCCCTGTATTTATGGTGGCGTTACCCTCATTCGATCCATTCATCCCTTGGATGTTGTTGCACTGGATGCTCCTCCCCTATACGTTACCGTTGTTCACCCGCAAATAGAAGTAAAAACTTCCGATGCTCGACAAATTTTACGCAAGGAGGTTTTGTTGAAATCGGCCATTAAACAATGGGGCAATATTGCCGGATTGGTTGCGGGCTTTTTAAAGAAAGATTACGCATTGATTGGACGTAGCTTGGAAGATGTGATCATTGAACCCGTAAGAAGTATTCTGATTCCGGGATTTGATACGGTGAAGTCGAGATGTTTGGAAGCAGGTGCCCTCGGAGGTGGTATTTCCGGAAGCGGGCCTTCTTTATTCATGCTCAATCAACACGAGTCCATCGCCAAAGAAAACGAACGCATCATGCAAGAGGTGTTCAAAGAATTGGGAATCGATTACAAAACCTATGTAACCACTATCAATACCAAGGGAGTTACACAAGTATCATAGTATATGCAGTATTATAGTTTAGCGAAACAATCGCCTGTTGTTGATTTCAAAGAAGCGACCATTGCCGGACAAGCGCCGGACAAAAGCTTGTACTTCCCATCGGAAGTACCCAAGCTTTGTGCTGCTTTTTTTGATACACTGGAGTCAAAATCGGAAGCAGATATTGCTTTTGAAGTGTTGCGTCCTTATGTAGGCGCCACCATTGCAGAAGACGCCTTGTACAATATAGTGTCGGAGACGGTTAATTTCCCGATTCCTTTAGTTCCCATTACGAATACAATAAGCAGTTTAGAATTGTTTCATGGACCTACCCTCGCCTTTAAAGATATTGGCGCGCGCTTCATGAGTAGGTGTTTGGGTGCATTCGTTCAAAACAGTGATCGAAAAGTAACTGTACTGGTAGCCACTTCGGGTGATACGGGTGGCGCAGTGGCCGACGGGTTTTACAAAGTTCCCGGAGTTGAAGTAGTGATATTGTACCCTTCCGGAAAAGTAAGTCCGGTTCAAGAAAAACAATTAACAGCTTTAGGTCATAATATTCATGCGTTGGAAGTGAAGGGCAGTTTCGACGATTGTCAGCGCATGGTGAAACAAGCTTTTACCGACGAACAAGTTAAAGCAAAGAAATTCTTGACATCAGCGAACTCCATCAATGTGGCCCGCTGGTTACCACAACAGGTCTATTACTTCTTTGCTTACAAGCAATGGAAGCAGCAAGGGCAGCCACCGGTTATTACAGTACCGAGTGGAAATTTCGGAAATATTTGTGCGGGCGTGCTGGCATATCAGTCTGGCTTACCCGTAAAACAATTCATAGCAGCCTGCAATGCCAATGACACCATTCCACGATTCTTAGAAAGCGGAAAATTGGAACCCAGAGACCCTATTCCCACTTTATCGAATGCAATGGATGTGGCCGTACCCAGTAATTTCGTTCGCATATTGGAGTTTTTTCACCAAGAGCTTCCTGAGTTGAGAGAAATGTTCAAGAGTGTGCGTGTTGATGATGCTACTACTTTGGCTACAATTGAACGGGTGTATAAAGAATCAAATTATTTACTCGACCCGCATGGGGCTGTTGGATATTATGCATTAGAAGAATATTTGAAATCGCTCCCTAAGGATAAAGGATTCATTTTGGAAACGGCGCATCCTGTTAAGTTTCCGGATGCAATTGAACAGGCGTTGGGATTTCAGCCGGAAGTGCCGAAGGGATTGAAGGGGTTATTGGAGAGGGAGAAGAAGGCGGAGTTGATTGGGGCGGAGTATAATGAATTGAGAGAGTACTTGTTATCATAATTTTTCTTGACCACAGATAACACGAATTATGACGGATTGTCACAGATTAGAGTTTGCGAGTTAAACATACTTTTAGAATATCGGAGACCAATCTGTGCAAATCTGTTCTAATCTGTACTATCTGTGGTCAAAAAAACCAATAGAACCCTTCGCTTTTTACACCGCTAAAACCGCGAAGAACGCCAAGAAATCAGAGTTTTTCTACTTCCTACGTCACAAATCTCAAATAATTCCTGTAGTTTTCAGTCTCAGCCAAAACGATCGGCATATTTTAAACCAAAACTTTCCTTTTTATGAGATCTTATCTACTCATGTGCGTGAGCCTTTTTATCTGCACAGCCTTATTCGCAGGCGATAAAGACAAAGGCAAAGAAAAAAACAAAACAAAAGACTCTGTTGCAGTAGCTTCTGAGGAAGTAGTTGCCTTCGTTGATTCTGTCAACAAATCAATGAAATGGCAAACCGGAACCATTCAACTTCCCGGAGGGGAGGCCCAACTTCAAATTCCTACCGGATTTAAATTTCTAGGTGCCGAGCAAAGTCAGCAAATTCTTGAAACTTACTGGGGTAATTTAAAAGACGGCTCTGTTCTAGGAATGATTTTCCCAGAAAAATTTGGCCCCTTCGATGATAATTCATGGGTTTACGTTGTTCGATATGAAGGAATGGGTTATGTGAAAGACGATGACGCCGACAAAATAGACTATGACGATCTTTTAAAGCAGATCAAAGAAGATGTTACCGAAGCGAATAAAGAAAGAGTAAAACAAGGGCTTCAAACATTTTCTGTTATTGGCTGGGCGCAAAAACCATACTATGATAAAGATCGCAAAGTACTTCATTGGGCCAAGGAATTCAAAGTAGAAGGCTCGGAAGGAACTACCATTAATTATGATATTCGGGTATTGGGAAGAAAGGGCGTATTATCTCTTGGTGCCATTTGTTCTAAAAACGAATTACCGGAAATTAATAAAGAAATGGACCAGGTATTGAAAATGGCCAAATTTACGGATGGTAATAAATACAGTGATTTTAACCCCGACGTAGACAATGTTGCCGCTTGGACCATCGGAGGCTTAGTTGCCGGTAAAGTGCTCGCAAAAGTGGGATTCTTTGCAGTTATTTTGAAATTCCTCAAATTCATTATCATTGGCGTAGTTGCCGCCGGTGGAGCCATCTGGCGTTTCATTACCGGACGTAAGAAAAATGAAGAAAGCAATCATTATACTCCAACCGACACTCAGGAGTAGTGAAGAAATAAAATCAGAAAGGGCTCGTTTCGCGGTATCGAAACGAGCCCTTTGTATTTGTGGAAGAATTGGTTTTAGGCTTTAGGCCTTAGGTTTTATGTGTTGAAACCACAGATTCCTCAAATTAAAACAAATTCACACAGATTAGCCTCCGAATTTCAATCAACCTGACTGCCGGCCGTTTAATTATTAATTGATAATTATTAATTATTAATTCTCTAAAGTCCTGCCAACTCCAAACTCTTCTTCTTCAATTTCCGAATCTCTACATCTTCGATAATAGGATCAGGAGTAAGAATGAGTGAAGTATTGTTTTCTCTCCACCAATTGCTTTCTTTCAAAGCCGTGAAGGAAATAACACCAATCAAATATTTGCGTTCAGCATCGGAATGCCATTCTTCGATCCACTCAAATTTATCTTTTGGAATAACTGCCAGATCATCAAAGCTCACATACACTTTTACAAAGAACTCATTGGTTAATTCGTGTGGTTTGTGATAGTATAGCTTTTTATACTCGTAACGGTAGTTATAACGCAAAGCGGAGATATCACTCAATACCGCAGAAGCTGTTGGAAAGCTACCGGCGCCTTTCCCATAAAAGAATTGCTTATCGGCGAAACCACTTTCAATTACCACTCCATTGTATTCATTCTTCACAAAACTCAAAGGCTCATTCAACTTCACAAATTGTGGGAGTACAAATGCTGCAACTTTTCCGTTCTGCAATTTTTTTGCTTGAGCCACCAGTTTAATGTCGTAGTTCTTCTCTCTCGCCACGGTAGCATCAGAGCCCTGAATGCTTTGAATACCGGTAAACAAGATGTTGTCAGGATGTGAAACGATACCATAAGCATGGTTCACCAATAAAGTCCATTTGTTTACTGCATCGTATCCTTCTACATCTAATTTTGGATCTGCTTCTGCAAAACCCAATTGCTGCGCTAGCAACAAGGCTTCTTTATAATCCAATTTCTCTTCAAACATTTTAGTAAGAATGAAATTAGTAGACCCGTTTACAATGGCACGAATGGAATACAAGAGATCATTATCGTAATACTCTTCCAAATTTCTAATAACAGGGATAGAAGCACAAGCAGAAGCTTCGTACAATAAAGACAATCCGGTTTCTTGTTGCATTTGAAGGAGTTCAGGCAAATGCTCGGCCAACATTTTCTTGCTGGCGCTCACTACTTCTTTTCCATTTTTCAGCGCAGTTTTCACGATCTGGAAAGCAGGCTCGCTTTCACTGATCACTTCTACCACCACATTGATTTCAGGATCATTCAAAATTTCATCCTTATCGGTCGTGAACAAAGAATCGGGAGCATTGCGTTTCTTACTCTTGTCTTTAATGCACACTTTTTTAATGGTGGCTTTTAAAGAAGGAGTTTGTTGTAATATCTTGTACAAACCTTCTCCCACCACACCAAAACCGAACAATCCAATTGTTAATTGCTTCTGACTTTCCATTTTTTATTTATTGACAACTTTTAAATGTAATGAACCGGGCACCGAGGCGAATTCTGCCAGTGCTCTTTCTATTTTTTCGTACTCTAATAAAAATCCGTCGTGACCGAAATCGCTGCTTATTGTCAACAGTTCCGCGCCATCGATATGCTCTTGTAACCACTGTTGCTCTTCGATAGGATACAACACATCACTATCAAT
>DGDD01000164.1 GCA_002385265.1 Chitinophagaceae bacterium UBA3961 | reverse complement strand
TCGAAGGATTTAACCATACCGCTATTAGGCCCATTCCATGCACCGTTTTCCCAAGGGCCTTGTCTACCGGCCCACATATCTGCATAAACAATATCCGGGTTTTTAGGATCTAGGGTAACTTGAATAGCGCCGGTATTTTCATCGATGTACAATACATGTTCCCATGTTTTTCCTCCATCGGTGGTTTTGAAAATACCTCTTTCTTTATTCGGACCATAGGGATGACCTAAACCGGCAACATAAACGATGTTTTCATTGGTGGGGTGAATGGCCAATCCACCAATTTGTAAAATATTAGAGAGCCCGAGATGTGTCCAGGTTTTGCCTGCATCAACAGATTTGTATACACCATCACCTACTGATAGATCGGGTCTTTGAATGCCTTCTCCACTTCCTACGTAGATAACTTTGGGGTTTGATGGCGATACCACGATATCGCCTATTGAACCGGTTGGTTGATCATCGAATATAGGATTCCAAGTTCTACCATAGTCAGTTGTTTTCCAAACGCCACCATTGTTGGCGCCGATATAAAACACATTGGGTTCGCTAGGAACACCAACGCCGCCAACGGTTCTCCCACCCCTATATGGGCCAATGCTTCTCCATTTTAATGAAGCATAATATTTAGCGAACTGACTGTAACTTGAGAAGCAAACAAGGAATACCAGTAACGTTAAAGTGAATTTTCTCATGTTGATGATTTTGGGTCACTAAAGTTATTGATTTAAATTATTGAATCTTGTTAGTTTTCTCCACTTGCCACAGCTTTCTTATTAAATTTGAGTATGCAGTTAAAATCGATTTTTAGACCTTTCCGATTGTTATGGGGTAGAACTTGGTTCCGTCAATTGTTTTGGGTTGGTTTTACTTTTGTACTCGTTCACGCTTTGATTATTACAGTATATGGATTGAATGACAATCAAGAATCGGCAGATGTTGCTATTGTATTGGGGAATCGCGTTTTTTCCGATGGAACGCTTGCCACTTGGACGGCAGGTAGGGTAGATGTTGCTTACGATCTTTATCAAAAGAAAAAAGTCAAATATATTTTTGTGAGTGGAGGTGTTGGCAAGGATGATCTATACCCTGAAGGAACAGGAATGAAAAAGTACTTATTGAAAAAAGGTGTGCCCGATTCAGCAATTATTGTAGACGATCAGGGAATCAATTCATTCCAAACCGCAGTCAATTTTTTGAGATGGAAAAAAGATCACCAATGCACTAGCGTGTACATTGTTTCCCAGTTTTACCATGCTGCTCGCTGCGAATTGGTATTTAAGAAGCTTGGTATAGCCGATACGATCTACCACGCTTCTTCAAAACTGTATTCTGTAAGAGATATTGATGGGGCTTTCAGAGAAGTTCCTGCATTTTACAAATACTTGATCTGGTATTAATTCATTTGAAGGGCAGGTAATCGATAATGCTGTCCGTCAATCACAAACAACTCATCAATTTCAATAGCGTCCCAATATTTATAGATCGGCGATTTCTTCAATCGCTGACTCACTTCTTGTTTCGATTCGGCACCCATGGTGATCCACAATCGTTGCGTTTCCATAGATACAACATATTGATCTACAATCCCCTTTTCGATGAGACTGTTAACATAAACACGATGTGAGGGAACGAGCGACATAAATTCGTCGTCCATTTCAAAATGCATTGTAACCTGAAATTTCTTCATGATAATCCTCCTCTCTTTCTTAATAACGTAATCTTTACCTCTTTGGTTGCACTGGAAATCACAATGTCCAGTTAACCAATTCATTTTTCCATTCTTCTCGATATGGGGTGGTTACTTTGATATAGTTATCGGTGTAGCCTTCCATCATACCGTTTTTGTTGTGAGATTCGAACAATACTTTTCGTTCTTGGCCAGCAAATTGCTGGTTGAAGTACTGTTGTTTCATATATGACAGGTTGCGCAATCGCTTGTTTCGGTCGTTTCTGATATTCACCGGAATTACAGGGGTAATTTCTAGTGCTTTTGTATGGTCGCGTTCTGAATAGGTGAATACGTGAAGATAAGTTACATCTAATTCATGTATAAACTGAAAAGTTTCTTCAAAATATTCTTCTGTTTCTCCCGGAAACCCTACTATTACATCTACACCAATGGCCGCATGCGGCATCAATTTCTTAATAAGTGCAACCCTTTCAGCATACAATTCTCTTTTATAACGGCGGCGCATTAATCCTAGGATTTTATTGCTTCCGCTTTGCAAAGGGATATGGAAATGTGGCATGAATTTATTGCTGTTTGCAACGAATGAAATGATATCGTTGGAAAGCAAATTGGGTTCTATTGAAGAAATTCGAAAGCGTTCTATTCCTTCTACTTTATCGAGTGCTTGAATTAGTTCAAAAAAACTTTCTTTTACATCAGCCCCTGCTAATTCCGGAGTGTAGGCACCAAAATCGCCCAAATTTACACCCGTGAGTACAATCTCTTTTACTCCGGAGGCTGCAATTTCACGAGCTTGTACAAGCACCTTTTCAATGGTATTGCTTCGGCTTTTTCCTCTAGCCATTGGAATGGTACAGAATGAGCAATTGTAATCACATCCATCTTGTACTTTTAAGAAGGTACGGGTTCTGTCGGCAAGTGAGAACGATGCATTGAATCCATCAACTTCATCAATTTCACAACTGTGTACTTTAGCTTGGGCAGATTTGGTAAGGTCTACCAAATGCTTGGTGATGTTGAACTTTTCGGCAGCGCCCAATACTAGATCTACCCCCGGAATTGAAGCTATTTCCGTTGGTTTAAGTTGCGCATAACAACCGGTAATTACAACAAAACTGTCGGGAGCTTTTCTTTGAATTCGACGTACCAGTTGACGACACTCTTTGTCGGCATTTTCAGTAACAGAGCAGGTATTAATCACATACACGTCGGCCAGATCATCGAACTCTCTTTTTTCAAAGCCATCGTTTTCCAATAATCTGGAAAGTGTTGATGTTTCTGAATAGTTGAGTTTGCAACCTAGCGTATGAAATGCCACTGTTCTTTTTTCCGTCATAACAAGCGCAAAGATAATACAAGTAGCGAAAAAAGGGGTATATTCGTTCTAATACATTGTAAATCATATGACTGTACTGATGCGGCGACTTTGGGTGTTTCTCGTTTTACTTAGTTTCTTCTTTGCGAGCTGTGAGCCAAAAGTAGGTAAGGAAGTACCCCAAAACAGGCCCTATACCATAAATGCCGCTTTAAAACTCACCAAACACGCGCGTTGTAGAATGGATTGTCGACATATTACAGCGTCTGAGATTCAAGCGGTTTTGGAAAAAGGTACCATTAATTGGAAGAAAAGCGAACCGAATGGCAAACCCGATCCTAAATATGCCGTTGAGGGTACTACAAGCGATGGTCAATTGGTACGGGTAATTGTTGCACCCAAACAAGAAGTAAATGTGATCATAACTGTTATTGATTTACAACAGGAATGGCAATGCGACTGTCATTAATACCTCACAAGTCGTTATTTTTGTTTTTTATACTTGCTGCATGCGTTGGATTCTGGCACCTCTTAAGATTGTTTATTTAGTTTGGGCGGCATTGACCTTTTTAATCATCATGCTTCTGGTTCTACCTTTTGTGGTAGTGGGGTCTCTTTTTGGTAAAATAAAAGGTGGGAATTTTATTTTTAGAATGTGTATGATTTGGGGTGACTGTTGGTTTTTCCTTATAGGCATTCGGCAAAAGAATATATACGAAGTGCCACATGACAAGAATGCACACTATATTTTCGTCGCAAATCATATTTCATACTTAGATGCTCCGATCATTGTAAAAGCAGTTAGGCAACCCATTCGAGTACTTGGGAAGATAGAAATGGGAAAGATCCCCATCTTCGGTTACATCTATAAACGAGCCATTGTAACAGTAGATCGATCGAGTGCTGAAAACAGAGCAAAAAGTGTGCGCGTACTTAAATCTGTTATTAAGAAAGGCATTTCCATCTTCATTTTTCCGGAAGGCACATTCAATGAGCAGCATACTCCGCTTAAATCATTTTTCGACGGTGCATTTAAGATTGCAATTGAAGCACAAGTGCCCATCAAGCCAATTCTTTTTTTAGACGCATACGATCGAATGAATTATAAATCTGTTTTTAGTTTAAGCCCCGGTAAGTGCAGGGCGGTTTATTTGGCGCCCATATCTGTGGAAGGATATACTATGAAAGACTTAGATCGTTTGAAGCAAGAAGTTTACCAAGCCATGGAATCGAAACTTTTGGAATACAACGCAAGTTGGATTCAAGAGAATCAAGTGAAAGAGAAGGAGGTGAACAATGCGAAATGAGTTTGTGGCAAAACAATTAGATGGACTGTTTGAATCACCTGCTTCTTCCTCTCATTATGCCGAAGTGATCATTCCTTTGGCTGTTCCTAAAAACTATACTTGGTCAATACCCGCGCATTTGTTAGATCGAGTTCAACCGGGAGTAAGAGTAGAAGTGATATTTGGAAAGAATAAAAAATATGCCGGGTTAATAAAGCAGGTGCATCAGCAAAAACCTGAATTCATCGAAACAAAAGATATCTTAAATGTTTTAGACCAAGAGCCTGTTTTATTTGATGAACAATTGAAACTTTGGGAATGGATCGGCAACTACTACATGTGCAGCGAAGGGGAGGTGATGACAGCTGCCTTGCCCTCTCATTTCAAATTAAGCTCTGAAACCGTTGTAGTTTTCAATGAAGAATTTGGTGATGATTTTACCATGCTAGAGCATGATGAATATTTGGTGGCAGAAGCCCTTCATATTAAAAAAGAACTCAAGCTTACCGAGGTTCAACAAATTCTGGATGCCAATCATGTGTATCCCGTAATTAAGTCAATAATTGAAAAAGGGGTCTGCCATGTTTGGGAAGAATTGAGGGAACAGTATGTTCCCAAAAAGGAATCTTATGTGCAGTTGAATCCTGCTTACGACAACGAATC
The DNA here is from genome assembly GCA_002385265.1 of Chitinophagaceae bacterium UBA3961. Lineage (GTDB taxonomy): Bacteria > Bacteroidota > Bacteroidia > Chitinophagales > Chitinophagaceae > Endoryza > Endoryza foliicola. The sequence continues at coordinate 4,776 of DGDD01000164.1, read as the reverse complement.
CAAACTAGAAGAATTATTGAACAGTTGGTCTAGAGCTCCAAAGCAGTTGTCGCTTCTTTTAAGCTATTTGCATCTTTCCAAAACAGAGGGGGAAGTGGTAAAGTCTGAATTATTGAAAAAGAGTGATGCCTCTGATGCACAATTGAAAGGATTGATTGAGAAAGGTATTTTACGTGTTGAAAAACGTCAGATCGATCGAATTAAGTACTTGCCAAGAGAAGTAACCATCAATTTTGAATTGACTGACGCTCAGAGCAAAGCATTTAACGAAGTAAAAGCGAATTTAGATACCAAAAATGTTTGCTTGCTTCATGGGGTAACTAGCAGTGGAAAAACTCAAGTGTATATAAAGCTTATTGAGGAATTTATTCGCGAGGGAAAACAGGTCTTGTATTTGTTACCTGAAATTGCACTCACTTCGCAGATTATCAGAAGACTTCAACAGCATTTTGGTGGGTATATTGGAATTTATCACAGCAAGTTCAACCCTAATGAACGCGTTGAAATCTGGAATAAGATCAAGTCAGGTTCCCTTAAAATTATATTGGCGGCAAGGTCGGGTTTGTTTTTACCGTTTCGAGAATTAGGATTGATTGTTGTTGATGAAGAGCACGATGCTTCATTTAAGCAACAAGACCCTGCGCCGCGCTATCACGCAAGAGACGCGGCCATCTACTACGCCGGTTTGTTTAAAGCCAAAGTGTTGTTGGGAAGTGCTACGCCTTCTGTTGAAACCTATTACAATGCACATACTGGGAAATACGGTTATGTAGCCTTGGAAGAACGATTCGGAGGGATTCAAATGCCGGCGATCGGCTTAATTGATACCAAACTTATCAAGAAGGCGGATCGCGAAAAAAGTATCATTAGTCCACCATTACAAGAAGCCATTACCCAAGCCTTGCTAAAAGGCGAGCAGGTAATCCTCTTCCAGAACCGCAGGGGGTATGTGCCTTATCAAATTTGTGAAGTATGTGGTTGGATTCCACATTGTAAGCACTGCGATGTAACACTTACATTTCATAAAATTACACACAAACTGCATTGCCATTACTGTGGAACAGTTTATCCTCCAATTAATAGATGCATGGCTTGTGGAAGTGATTCTTTTTTACAAAAGAATTTTGGTACGGAGAAAATTGAAGAGCAATTAGAAGAGATATTTCCAAAGGCGAAAATTGCCAGAATGGATATCGACAGCGTTCGGGGTAAGCAAGCGCACGATGCTTTGATTCAACAATTTGAAAATAGAAGAATAGATATTCTAGTTGGAACTCAAATGGTGGTAAAGGGGCTCGATTTTGAACATGTTAGCCTAGTAGGCATTCTAGACGCAGATAGTATCTTAAGTTTTGCTGATTTTCGCGTAAACGAGCGTGCATATCAATTGATGGAACAAGTGAGTGGAAGGGCAGGACGAAAGAATGCGCAAGGCAAAGTATTGATTCAAGTTGCAAATACACAGCATCCAGTGTTACAATTTGTACAACAACATCGATACGATCTTTTCTTTGCTAATGAAATGATTGGAAGACGTCAATTTCTGTATCCTCCTTTTTCGCGGTTTATAAAGATCATTTTCAAGCATCGGCATAAAGAAACAGTAGCCGCAGGTGCGCTTAGTTTCGCACAGCAGTTAAAAAGAGAATTTGGTGGATTTTTGGTAGGCCCTGCCGAGCCTGTTATCAACCGTATTCGGAATCAATATTTGATGGAGCTTAGTTTGAAACTTCCTAAAGAACCCGGAATTATGCAGCGATGTAAACAGGCCCTTGCTTACATGGTTGCACAAGTTCATCAAGACAAGCGCTTCAAAGCAATGATAGTTCATATTGACGTGGACGCCATTTAGCCTACCTTACTTAAATTAAGGATTTCTTTGTGCAAGTGATAATGAACGCCATTGGTTGGATATTTCGCCAATTGAAGCATACACGCGGCAACATCAGAACCTTGTATGGGTTTGTAACGATCTGGTAGCAGGAAAGAAATGAGAGGCATAATAAGCTGAGCAATCCTTTCTCCGGTTCTTTTTTCAGCTCTGTTTCCCATTAAAAGGGAAGGTTGAAGAATATGAAAGCTCTTTAACTGAACGGCTTTTAACGCTTGTTCTGTTTCGCCTTTCAGTTTGCTATAAAAATTGCCTGATTGTGCATTGGCCCCAACAGCAGACACAAGTATAAATGCTGATGTGTCTTTCGCTGCACCAATTTCCGCTGTTAATAACGGGATATCGAAATCAACTTTTCTATAAGCTTCCAAGTTTCCTTTTACATTTTTCATGGTTGTTCCAATAGAACAGCAAATAGGGGTTTGGTGAGGAATGGCTGTACTTACTTGGTCTCTATTTGAAAAATCTACTACTACCTGCTTTAGTTTGGGGTTTTGAATGGGCAGTTCTTTTCGAACCAAAATGGTTACGAGATGGATGGATTCATCGGCCAATGCCTTGTTTAAAAGGTGTTGACCAATGAATCCACTTGCTCCTATTATTACAATTTCTGTATTCATTACAATTTTTCCAATACCAGTACTATTTTATTGAAATCGGCTGCGGCATTGATAATACGCTTATAGTCTTCATAAATTGAAACCGGATAGTACAGCAATCTGTAATCTTCGGTGATTCTAATTTTCAATTTATTTCCTTCAAGTTTATAATCACTCACAAAACCCATGGTTTGTTTGCCATTCTCTAGATATACGTGATTAATTTTTAGATCTTCAGGGTTTTTCAATTTGTAGCCTTCCGGAACCTTGAATTCAATAGTTCTGTCGAGAATGTGTCCATAGTCCAACTCCATAGGAAATTGGCGAGGTTTTTCCTGGTACATTTCAACCTGAGGACCGATGATCTCACCAATTTTTACTAGAATTTTATCTCCAGCACGTTCCATCAGTTCATTAGCACGTACTGATGCAGAAAGTACAAATGGCTTGTTATCTGGAAAGGACTCAAAATCTGCATTTTCAAGTTTTGAGCTTACGATGTTTTCCGATTTAGTTCCGAATTTCACCATTTCTTTTAGAATATTTCTTTGTTCCTCAGCGGAAGTAAAGGTGAATGTGGCCCGATAAATGGCAGAAGTATAGCCGGTGTAAATTTGTTTGATATCAATAAGTAAGCTGTCTTTTACCGGATCGATGGTAACACTTGCTTCAATATTATTTAATGTTGAAGTGTAGTCTTCTAATGGAATCGGTTTTACTTCACCAACTGCTGTATTGAAGCTGCCTATTGTAGTTGACTTGCAGAAAAGGCCATTGGTGCCACCCCAGTCTGGACGAATCCATGGAAAGCGGTATTCCAATGCAGTAGGGGCCATGAATTTCTTCAAATTGGGGAAGTAGAATAGAGTATTCTCAGCGTTGCTCCAGTTCTCAAAAGATTTGTCTAGTGTAAAAGTGGAGCGATCACCTGTCAACACAAAATTGTAGCTAATGCCTAGGCGGCTGAAAATTCCGGCGTACAAACGAATAATTCCTCCATGACTTGCGATCTTATTCTTCAGAATTTTTTCGATGTTTTCAAAATCTTGACCGTCGATATCCTCTCCAGTTCGAATATTCTTCTTTATATATTGTTCAACCGCCACTATTTTATCTTTCTCAGAATTATACGTATCGAATTTATTCTTATCAATAAAGTCGCCGATTCGTTTAAAGTCTTTGTCGGAAATCTGATTATAGATATCAAAAACACGTTTAGCAAGTTCATTCCAGGTAAACAATCGTTCACTGGTACTTCTCGATGCATTGTACGATAGCTTGTATTCTATACGTTGAAGGTTACTTCTGTAGTTGCTGTATTTTTCATTCTCAGCGCCTACAATATTTTGTTGTTTGAAGCGAACAATTCTTCTTTCAGCGTCGGAAGTATCGAGTGATTGGGTAATACTTGCGATATTGAATACTTTAGGCTCGAATATCAAGCGTTTAGGGCCAATGATTTCAACATTTGATTCTACAACGGGAATTGATTCCTGAATAATTTCTTTCATGAAGAAACTTGCTGATCGTTTGTAGGTATAATAATATTCAACTTCACTTCCTTTTACTAAACCTTCAATGGCAAATATCTTGTACATATTGCCTTCATCGTCTTTGTAATCTTTGATATCATTTCTATCAAGGTTTACAATTTTACCATCCGGTTGTATAGAACGTGCTTTGATATCTACGATATCATTGCTGTTGGCTACTCCAAGGTAGATTTTGTTATAAGATTCAATACCCTTGTCGTCTAATACTTTTACTATGCGATGCAGGGTTTTGAATCCAACTAGTCCATCTTTTTCGTCGTAATACTCCATTCTTCTTAAATCATAGAGGATTACTGCCGATTCGGTTTGAAATTTTTTGTCTATTGTATGCAGTTTGGGTTTGTCTTCCCAAGTTTCCAGTACAATTTTTTGTGCTTTTGAAAAAAGACAGCTTAAAAGGAGGAGGGGGGTGAACAGTTTCTTGTTCATAACGAAAGATTACTTTTTTGAAAGGTTTATGGTTTCTTTATAAAGAGGGAACAATTCCTCAAGTACTTTATTCCAAGCTTGAAACTTATCTGGTTGCAACATCATGTGATCGTTTTCAAAAATTTGAGTCATGATCACTTGATTGTTTTTCTGCTCATATTGAATGGAGAAACCCCAGACATCGTTTTTGTAAGTTTTGCTTTTGGGTAAGTAACTCACTTTGTATCCATCCGGGATGTCTAAAATGGTCACGTATTTCCGAGTTGATAAATGAGAGAACTCTATTGGTGTTTTTCGCTTGGGA
>DGDD01000266.1 GCA_002385265.1 Chitinophagaceae bacterium UBA3961 | reverse complement strand
ATTGAGTTAGTTAATTTGGCTTTCGCATCGTCGAACTTCTTTTGCTTGTACAACATTCTTCCCCAGCTTTCCAATAATTGCACTTGAAGCTTCTTCTCTCCTCCTATCTTCAAAGCCGAATCAGCAGATACGAAACAAGCGGCAGCTTTCTCATACTCTCCTTTCTCACTATGTAAACGACCCAAAATGGTATAAGAAATGTATACTTCTCTATTGTTCTTCTGTGCAAATGCCATGTCTACAGATTCTTTCAACCACTTGTAGGCTGTATCGTATTTTTTCAAATCAACATATACTTCACCGATATTGCTCTTGATGAGTGCTTGAAAAGCAGGGTCGTCGTTGTTTTTATCAAGCATCGACTTTACTTGATCAAATTTCTTCAACGCCTGCGTGTAATCGTGTTGGAAATAATAAATGGTACCGATGTTATTTAACAAACTGATTCTAGGCTTTGAAAGCTTCAAAACATTGTAAATACTATCAGATTTATAATAGTAGTTCAAAGCTTCTTCGTATTCACCTTGATCGTTCTTAATATTGGCTTGATCGGAATAGACAGCCGCTATGCCCCATGGGTTTTCTTTTTCTTTGTAGATCTTGAGTACTTCTTCAATTTTAGTCATCGCCATTTTGAAATCACCCGATGTGGAATAGTAACCGCTTAATCCATACAAACCGTCTGCAATGCGGTAAGCATTTTTAATACGAGTACCAATTGCATACACAGAATCGAACTGTTGTTTAGCATTTTCAAAATCCCCTCTATAGTTATAGTAATAGCCAAAATTATTGTACATCACCGCGAGGTTCTCGAGATCACCAAGGGCTTTGTATTTTGCTAAACTGTTGTCGTAGTAAAGCTTTGCGCTATCGTACTGATTTAGGAAAGAATACAAAAGCCCGATCTTTTGTTGTGCAAAAGCAATATTCGATTCACTGGAAGTATTTACTGCCATGGAGAGTGCTTTCTTGTATTTGTTTAAAGCAGCTTTGAAATCTTCCCGCAGCATTTGTTCCACTCCGGCTTGAGAGCAGTAGGTATAAATCAATCCGGTTTGATCATTGATGTCTGTTTGAATTCTTTCTGTTTGATTGTAGAACCCGGAAGCTGTTTCGTATTGTTGTTGTTCGTAGTAAAGATCGCCAATAGCAGAAAGTGTGCTGGCCTCTTTGTTTCTATCTTTCATCAACCGATAGTTGCTCAATACTTCGTTGTAATAAGACAAAGCTTTGGTATAGTCTTTATTCAATTTATATTGAGAGGCGATGTCTTCTAATAATTCACTGTAAGATAGTTTGTCGTCAATTTGTTTGTATAAATCGAGGGCCTTTTGATAAGTCTCCATACTTTTTGCTGCGTTTCCGCTTTCTTTGTACAAGGCTGCCATTTTCTTCCAACTATAAGCTGCACCTTTGTTGTTTCCTGCTTTTGTTCTCAATTCAATGGCTTTTGCATGAGCTGCAATGGCACTATCGAAAGATCCCAAACTCCAGAGCACCTGCCCCATATTCGACATGGAGAATCCTGCATCGTCTGTTTTTCCGGATCTTGTATGGTAGTCGTAAGCAAGTGAATATTTTTGATAAGCATCGCGGTAGTTACCCAATTTGCTCATCAAGAAGCCTTGATTATCGAGTGCGTCACCTTGTGCTTCAATATCACCCAGTGCTTTTTGAGCAGTCAATTCTTTTTCATAGAAGGTTGCAGCAATGGCATATTCTCCCATTTTCTCGTAACTTTTTCCTAAGTGCTGAAACAAATACGCGCGCTGCTTTTTACAATCAAGATCAGTGGCACCTTCTAATACTTTCACTCCTTTCTCATATGCAAGTATGGCTTCTTTGTATTTACTGCGTTTTTGAAAAGTTCCGCCAATTGCGTCGTATGAACGGGCAACCATATACCTCGCTTCATCCGAGGTGTCAGTTTCCAATCGTTTCAAGCGAAGGGCCAGTGCTTTTTCATGTACTTGCTGTGCTTCTTCGTATTTGTATTGGTCAGAATATTTTGAGGCGATGTTATTCAATGAAAAAGTGAGTCCGGTTTTATCTGTGCCCTTTTCAAAATAACTGATTGCCTTTTGATAGCTCACTAAAGCTTCGTCTATCTTTTTATCTTCTTCTAATATTCTTCCCCAGTTAAAGCTAGCCCAACCTAAATAGTCGGGCTCATTGAATACTTCTGCCACTTTAGAAATCAGGGGTGCATACAGGTAGGCTGTTTTAAGATCACCGGCTATGGCGGCATTTTGAGCATCTGTTAACCAATATTCGAAAAGAACATCTTTTATATCTTTCTCGTAAGTTTTGGCGATCAAGCGAATTTGGGCATCCGATTTTGCGGCAATCAAACTATCCATAATTTCATCGGAGCCCGGAGGAGCATTGTTCAAGAGCCAAGTGGCATAGGTTTCCGAAATCTTCCATTCTGTACCCATGTATTTGCCCGGGTAATTTCGAACAAAACCTAAAAAGGCTTTTAGATCATCAGGAGAAGACTTTCCCATGGCTTCCATCCAAGTAATTCCTCTGAAACGACCCCGTTTTATTTTCTCAGTGCTTTGATATTCGGGTTCGTCTTTGAACATGTCGTAGATTTCCTTTACAGAAAACAACAATTGATTGTAGATGTCAGTCTCCAGTTCTTTCGAATTGTAACGAAACACTGTTCGTGGATGTACAATTGGCTTTTTATTGTTATCAAGAAAGCGAATATTCAACAGGGTTATTTTCGAAAAGATATCACTTCTTTCAATTTTAGGTCCACGTACAGGAATGGATACCATATCATTGGAATAAATGGCATAAGCGCTATCGGTAGCACTTTTTAATACAATACGTACGATAGCATAATTCGGAAATACTTGTTCTACAACCGCTGTTCCCAATACCCTATTAGATCTATTATCTCCGGCCTTTATGTACTTTCCAACTGCGTTTCCTGAAGCGCCTGCGAAAACACCATCGTTGCTACCTGCATTTAAGGATGCGCGGTAAACTCCCGGTGTTCCGGCAGCTTTGATGGTTTCGATGGTTAAGTTTACGTTGAAGGTTTCTTCTTTATCTACTGAAGGAAAAGTATATACCACATCTTTATAGCGAGTAGCGTCATACAATCTTGAAAGATCTTGAAGGATGTATCCAATCATTTCACGATTGGCGATCTTTCTAAAATGGGAAAGAGATAGGTATAAATCATCGTGCGCTTTGGAGTACTCTTTTGCTTTTAACCACAAACCTGAGGCTCGATAGGAGGTGTTTGCCAAAAAAAGGAAATCGGGCTTTGCTTGCTTTCGCTCTTCTACCATTGCCGCATCCATGTTCTGCGCCGCTTTTTCAAACGTACCGGCGGAAGAATCCTTGGATGCCGCCGCCATCAAAGACTTTGCATTGGCACTGGTTTGCGCTTGCACGCAATATGCTGTGAAAAGTAGAAGCGTTAGGATCAAATACCGTTTCATGTTGCCTTTTTTAAGATCCTGAAAGTACGTTAATCTATGAGGCTACCCAATACCCGCCAGTACGTAAATTGAATAGAAATGGGCTTAAATGGTATTCCTGTTATAGATTTGCGCAAACATTGTTTTATGAGTCAGGCAAGTCCCCATTATCAACAGTATATAACGGAAATGAGAAAAATCGCGGATATCCGGTATGCTTCCGCTGTTTTGCAATGGGATCAGGAAACCTATTTACCCGCCAAAGGAGCGGATTTTAGAGGGCAACAAATTGCCACACTTAGCAGTCTGGCCCATGAGTTCTTCACTTCTCAAAAAATGGGGCAACTTTTAAAAACCCTTTCGGAAGAGGATGGTCTTACTGAGGACCAACGAGCCAATGTTGTTTTGAGTTTGCAAGACTACGAGCGCCACTCCAAGATTCCTACCGATTTGGTTGAACGGATGTCGGTAGCTGTGCACAAGAGTTTCCACAGTTGGATGAAGGGACGTCAAGAAAATGATTTTTCTGTTTTTGCCCCCGACCTTTCTGAAATCCTTCAGTTAAAGAAAGAAGAATCGGCCTTGTTGGGATATGAAAAGAATCCGTACGATGCACACTTAAACGATCATGACAAAGGATCATCGGTAGCATTATTGGACCAAATATTCACCAATTTAAAACCTGCACTGAAATCCATTTTAGATAAAATTCTTTCGAAGCCGGTAGTTGAAGATGGCTTTCTTCGGCAACATTTTCCGAAAAACCAGCAGTGGGAATTTGGAATACAGGTTCTAAAGGATATGCGATACGATTTTGAAGCCGGACGTCAAGATGTTTCGGAGCACCCTTTTACTATCAATTTCAACAGCAAGGACGTACGCGTTACCACACGAATAGATGAGCAGGATTTTAGCAATATGCTTTGGAGCTGTATTCATGAGGGTGGACATGCGTTGTACGAGCAAGCATTGCCTGAAGCGGAATATGGCTTACCATTGAGCGAAGCGGCTTCTTTTTCGATACATGAATCGCAGTCGAGGTTGTGGGAAAATCAAGTGGGAAGAAGCTGGGAGTTTTGTCAGCATTATTTTCCGATTTTAAAAGAGTTGTTTCCAAAGCAGTTTGCGGGAATTAGTACAGAGGAATTCTACAAAGCCATCAACAAAGTAAGCCCTTCGTTGATAAGAACGGAGGCTGATGAGTTGACCTATCATTTTCATGTGATGATTCGCTATGAAATTGAGAAGCTATTGTTTGATGGCGCAATTTCGGTACATGATATTCCGGAATACTGGAATGCCCATTATGAGAGTTACTTGGGGGTAGCGGTTCCTGACCATAAGCGAGGCTGTTTACAAGACGTGCATTGGAGCCATGGAAGTTTCGGCTATTTCCCGACCTATTCTCTGGGAAGCATGTATGGGGCTCAATTCTATACGCAGGCAGCTACGGAGATTCCCTTATTATCCACATACATAAGAAATGGTAGCTTCCAGCCGTTACTTCAATGGTTGAATGGGAAGGTCCACATCTGGGGTAGGAAGTACGATTCTGAAAGTTTATCATTGAAAATCAGTGGAAAAGGATTGGATCCTTCGATCTTCACAGCCTATTTACTTGACAAATACATGAATATTTATAATATTTAACCCTGAATAAGGAACCATGACCCGAGTTCTACCCTTTATTGCACTGATTTTATGCTGTACTTCCTGTAAAAAAGCCATTCAGGAACAGCAACAATCTATTGTTATGAAGGCCATTACAGACGGGAAATGGAAAGTGGAATATTATATGGAGGGGGCCAGCGACATCAGTAATCAGTTCGTCGATTTTCAATTTAAGTTTTATGAAGATGGAACCGTTATTGGAACGGACGGTAGTGTTACCAATGTGGGCACCTGGTCGGGAAATGTGAGCAATTATTCCATTACTAGTTTTTTTCAATCGGCCAGTGCTCCCGTATTCAAATTGAACGGAATATGGAAATTGACCGATAGTTACTGGGATTATGTAGAAGCAGAAATGAGTACAGATTCCGGTAAATCACTGTTACACTTAAGAAAGATACCATAATAGGTTTGTTGATACACATCCAATGGTCCTTGAATGTAAGCCTTGTCCGTTTACCTCATGTTCGCAGAAAGAAAGAATACTACCATTGGGTGTTTCCTGATATGTTTATTATTAGTGAGCACTGCAGTGCATGCGCAATTAAAAGCCGGTTTTACGGCCAATAAAACGCAGGGCTGTGCCCCACTTTTGGTTCAATTCACCGACACTTCTACAGGTACACCTACCAGCTGGAGATGGGATCTCGGCAACGGAACGATTTCTTTCTTACAAAACCCCGCCGCTACTTATTTTCAACCGGGGCGCTATACAATTAAATTGGTGGTTAAAACAGGTGCTGAAACCGATTCAATTGTTAAACAACAATACATCACTGTATTCGCTATACCTAACATCAATTTTATTGCGAGCGACAGTATTGGATGCTATCCCTTGGGAGTTCAGTTTACAGATAGAACCGATCCGGCCGGCTCTCCAATTGCCAGCTGGCTCTGGGATTTTGGCGACGGCGACACCAGTTCATTACAAAATCCTCAACATGTATACACTACTCTCGGCAACTACAATGTTTCACTATTGGTAAAAAACATCAACGGTTGTACGAAGAGCTTAACAAAAAACAATTACATCAAACTACCTTACGGTGTAAAAGCAAACTTTACTGCAGGAGGTGCTACTACTTGTACGCCCCCCACTCCCATTCAATTTACCAATAATAGCAGCGGAACAGGAACTATAAGTTATCGTTGGGATTTCGGTGATGGCAGCAATTCAACACTGGTGAATCCAACTCATAATTATACAGCTGCCGGTTCATACAATGTTAGATTGATTGCTACTAATAACAATGGTTGTGCAGACACATTATTGATTCCAAATGCCATCAGCATTGGATCTGTATCAGCAAATTTTAGTTTGCCCTCACAAGCTTGCGCCGGTGCACCCGTTTCTTTTGTGAATAACAGCAGTCCGGCACCCGGTACAGCAATTTGGACCTTCAGTGATGGCTCGGTGATCAATAGCATCCATGCAACAAAAGTATTTCAAACCGGAGGAATTTATTCGGTTAAGCTATTGAGTGACTTTGGCGCATGTAAAGATTCTATCATTAAATCAATTACCATTTTAGATAAGCCGCTCGCTGCTGCAAGCAGTTCTGTACGATATGCCTGTAAACCACCTTTCACAGCCAACTTTGCCAACTCAAGTACTGGCGCAATTTCATATAAATGGTATTTTGGTGATGGCGATTCATCAACACTTGCTACCCCTTCACATATCTATCAAAATTATGGAAGCTATTCAGTAGTCTTGATTGCCTACAACGCCAATGGATGTACTGATACGCTGAAACTCCCCAATTATATTCGAGTTGAAAAACCGATTGTAAAAATAACGGGAGTACCAATGGAAGGATGTTTACCGAGAACCTTAACCGCCGGTGTTGAAATTACAACACCTGTTACTATTGCTAGCTACCAATGGGACTTTGGGGATGGAGGTAGTTCAACTGCAGCCAACCCATCGTATACCTATACGAAAGCCGGCGTTTATACTGTACGGTTGATCTATTTTACGATCGATGGTTGTTCCGACACATTGCAGGTGAATTCGGCTGTAAAAGTAGGTAATAAGCCGATCGTGAATTTTACCGCAACTCCCCAACAGGGTTGTGCCTTCAAACCCATCAGTTTTAAGGATTTGAGCACAGGAGCACTGGGCGACCAATGGCTTTGGAGTTTTGGAGAAGGAGGTACTTCGCCCGCTCAAAATCCACAATATATTTATCAAGACACCGGGTATTTTAAGGTAAGCCTTGTGGTTACCAGTAATGGATGCTCCGATTCATTGAGCATTCCCAATTTCATTTATATCAAAGCACCCATTGCTCGTTTCCGTGATTCGCTGCATTGTTCGGATCGATTGACACGTTGGTTCAAGGATCTAAGCATAGATGCAAAAGAATGGTACTGGCAATTTGGCGATGGCAGCAGCTCTACTGATGCAAACCCTTCTCACAAATATGCGAGTCCGGGTCAGTATTTTGTAACCTTGACCGTTAAGAATGATACTTGCGAACACTCTTTAACACAGCAAGTTGTTGTGATAAATGAGGCCTCCGACTTTACAGCAGAAGACACCACAGTTTGCAAGGGAAGAGTCGTTCATTTTGAGGCTGCCAGTAGAAACAATCCTTTCGTAACCGAATACTATTGGAGCTTTGGAGATGGGCGCGAAGCTACCAGCGCTACGCCAACCACGGTATATTATTCTAACGGAATCTACGATGTTCAACTGATTACAATTGATCGATACAGTTGCAGAGATACAACTGTCAAAACTCAATACATGCAGGTGTTCGGACCTACGGCGTCTTTTAGCGTGAACACACCACCCGTTTGTACCAATACCACCATTCATTTTGCCGACGCTTCAACTTCGGACGGAACCAACCCTCTGAAACGTTGGATATGGAATTATGGAGATGGTAAAATCGACACCCTCTTATCCGGGCCATTCAGTCATTTGTATTCAACTGCCGGCAATTACAATGTTCAGCTGATGGTTGAAGACACATTAGGTTGTTTGGATGTGAAAACGGTTTATGGTCAAATCTTGATTTCTAAACCCAGTGTTAATTTCAGCACTGTTGATACACTTTCTTGTGTAGGAGCTGCAGTTCCCATTTTTAATGCAAGTTTCGGTAACGGGCCAATCTCCTATCAGTGGAGCTACGGAAATGGGTCGGGTTCAAACCAACAACAACCTGTTATTCGATACAATGCAGAAGGCAGCTACACGGTTAAAGTAATTGCTACCGATGTTTACGGATGTAAAGACTCGTTAGAGCGCATCAGTTATATTAGTATCAAGAACCCTGTAGCAGCACTGAAAGCAAGCGACACTTTGGCTACCTGCCCGCCCTTGGTAGTTAACTTTACCAACCAATCATTGAACTTCAATAAGTTTGAATGGGATTTTGGCGATGCTACCGGTGCTATGATCAGTAATCCAATCCATTTTTACAATACACCGGGCGTGTTCAAATCGAAGATAATTGTTACAAGCCCGGGAGGCTGCACCGATACTGCGTTCCAAAACATCACTGTTAGGGGACCACAAGGTAGTTTCAACTATTCTGTATACGAAGGATGCGAACCCACTACCATTCCTTTTAAAGGGTTTACAAAGGATACGGTTACTTTTATCTGGGACTTCAATGACGGTTCGGTTATACAAACTAGTGACTCATTAGTAAATCATACTTATAGTAGAATTGGTACCTATTTGCCTAGAATGATCTTACGTGACCCCGCCGGTTGTCAGGTGGTAGTTTCTGGTGTAGATACAGTGCATATTTATGGGGCAGCAGCTAAATTTGGGTTGAGCAGTCAAGTACTTTGTGACTCCGGATTCGTACAGTTTACTGACTCCACCGTTTCAAATGACCTGGTAACGGGTAGGAAATGGAAATTCGGGGATGGGACTGAGTCGTCGGATTTAAACCCCAGCCATTTCTACAAAAAAACCGGAAATTACCCGATTCAGCTCATTGTAAATACGGCAAGAGGATGCAGTGATACGGCTAGCATTCAGTTCCCCATTTCTATAGTAAACAGTCCGAAAATAGATATCGTAGGCGATAGTTCAGGCTGTATCCCGAGCACCGCATCTCTTTCAGGTGTGATTACAGTGGCCGACACTTCTCAACTATCTTGGAATTGGGATTTTGGAAACGGGCTGGGCTCATCGATTCAAAACCCAACCGATATTGTATATGGAACTGCCGGAACCTATTCGGTAAAACTGATCACGGTAAACAGCTCAGGCTGTGCTGATACTACCTTAAAAGTATTTCAGGCCCTCCCCGTTCCTGTTGTAGAAGCAGGGGCTGATTTAACGGCCTGTTTAAACAGTCCGGTACAGCTACAGGCTTCCGGAGCTACTACTTATCAGTGGACGCAAAATTCCAGTCTTTCGTGTACAAATTGTGCCGGCCCGCTTGCAATACCACAACAAACCACACGTTATTATGTGCTGGGAACAAACGAAGTAGGGTGTTCGAAAACAGACTCGGTTTTGGTGAGGGTTCAACAGCCCCAAAAACTCAGTGCTAGTGCAGGGGATACGATATGTGTAGGGTCAGTGTTACAATTGAACGCTAGTGGAACAGATCGCTACAATTGGTCGCCGGCCGCCGGATTAAGTGGGGTGAGTATTGCCAATCCAAAAGCGTCGCCAACTGTAACCACCGTTTACCAAGTAATTGGTGCAGATAGTAATGGTTGTTTCAAGGATACGGCGTATATTCCCATTCAGGTATACAACTATCCAAAAGTAGATCTTGGAGCAGACCTCCAACTATCGGTAGGAACTTCACTAACCTTGAAGCCAACCTATTCAAGCGATGTTTCAAAATATACCTGGACCCCGGCCTTAGGATTGAGTTGCTCAGATTGCCCAACACCGATTGCACAGCCAAAACAAACGACTGTTTATAAATTGGAAGTCTCCAATTTAGGCTCTTGTACATCCAGTGATGAAGTAACGATCAATGTTTTTTGTAACAACGCAAATATTTTCGTACCCAATACATTTAGCCCCAACGGGGATGGCGCCAATGACGTATTCTATCCCAGAGGTCATGGTTTGTACATCATTCGATATGTGAGGGTATACAACCGTTTGGGAGAAGCTGTATTTGAAAAATCGAATTTCTTACCCAACGATATGAGTGCGGGTTGGAATGGAAGTTTCAAAGGAAAAGCGGCAGCCCAAGACGTATATGTATACACGATGGAAATTGTATGTGAAAACAATACTGTGATCAGGTATCACGGAAATGTATCACTAATTAGATAAGATTCATGAAATTGAGCAAGGATATAAATAGTATCAAACAATTCATTTCAAAGTTAGCAATCATGCTAACAATACTGCTTTTAATAAGCCGTAGTAATGCCTATGCTCAAGTACCGGTTGCTCAATTCACTGCAAATATTGTTTCGGGCTGTGCACCATTAGGCGTTCAATTTACCGATCAAAGTACCAATAACCCAACTTTCTGGAACTGGGATTTAGGCAATGGGCAATTGTCAACGGCCCAAAATCCGGTGGGAATTTATTCAACACCCGGAACCTATACTATCACACTTGTGGTGCGTAATTCAAACGGAACAGCCTCCATTACAAAAACAAACTACATCGTTGCGAACCCATCACCGGTTGCCGATTTTTCTACAGACAAAACGATTGCATGTCAACCTGCAGTAATTAAGTTTACAGATAAATCTACACCCGGAGCCGGAAGCATTGCCAGTTATGCTTGGGATTTTGGAGATGGCAATACTTCGAACCAAGCCAGTCCTACCCACTCATACACCAATCTTGGATTCTATAATGTTAACTTAACAGTTACCAGCACTACCGGATGCTCCAACAGTATTGGCAGGTACAATTATATTCGAGTGGTTTCGGGAGTTACCGCTGATTTCATTGTTCCTCCATCAACGTCTTGTAAAGCACCTTTTCCCGTTACACTAAGCAATCAAACCAGTGGACCCGGATCTATCACCTATAATTGGGACTTAGGGAATGCCACAACCAGTACTGCCTTCAATCCATCAACCGTTTATGCTACTGCAGGTACCTATACAATTAAGTTAACTGCTACGAGTGAATATGGATGTTCGGCAACTGTTCAAAAAACAACTACCATTAGTCCTATAACTACAGCTATTAGCAGTCCGGATACTGCTTGTTTGAATTCCTATGTTTCTTTTCAAAATTCATCGAGCGCAACGCCTGTTTCTTCAATTTGGAATTTTGGCAATGGAAGTAGTTCATTTAATTTAAACGATTCGAGTTTGTACAGCACAGCAGGAACCTACACGGTGAAATTGGTAAACCAATACGCAAGTTGTGCTGATTCCATTACAAAGAATCTCGTGATATTAGCTCCTCCTACTATCAATTTCTCAACCCTTGATACGGCTGCATGTAAAGCTCCGCTCACAGTGAACTTCACAGATGCGACCGTTGGAGCAGCGGCATGGAATTGGAACTTTGGCGATGGAGGAACAGCGGTTGTTAAGAATCCATCACACATTTATTCGGCCAATGGCAACTACAATGTAACATTGACGGTTACTACTTCAAAGGGTTGTTCTAATACCTTAACTAAACCAGCATACATTAAGATACAGAAGCCGATTGTTGGAATAAAAAATATCAATGTGGGTGGTTGCGTACCGTTTCTTTATGCTCCGCTTGATACGGTTCAAACAGTAGACCCGGTGATCTCTTATTTGTGGGATTTTGGCGATGGGATTACCAGTACTGTAAAAACGCCTTCTCATAATTATACTACAACCGGAAAATTCACGGTTAAATTATACATCACTACCAAAGGCGGTTGCACTGATTCTGTTGTATATGTAAACGGAGTAAAAGTGGGAACACCTACCACTGCCAACTTTAGTGTAAGTGTGCCTAGCTCCTGCGCTAAAGATTCGGTGAGTTTTACGGATTTGTCGGGTACAGCAGATGAATGGCTTTGGGATTTTGGTGATGGAAGTACTTCTGCACTTCAAAATCCTAAACACCTATTTCAAGATACGGGCTATTTCAGCGTTAGCTTAGTAGCAATCAATCAAGGGTGTTCTACTGCTGTGACCAAAGCAAATGTGGTTCAAATTCTTCCTCCGGTAGCTCGCTTTAATTTCAATGTAGATTGCACCAATAAAACGCTGGTAAGTTTTGCAGATGCGTCGAAAGCTTCAACAGCCTATGGCCCTATAACATATGCTTGGAATTTTGGAGATCCGGGCAACAACACTTCTACCCTAAACAATCCAACGTTTAATTATCCGGCATTAGGAACCTATCAGGTTACATTAACCGTAACCAATGGATCCTGCACCAGCTCGATCAAAAAAGTGGTTCGGTTGGTAGCAGACGTAGCCGATTTCACCGTCAGTAAAACATTGATTTGTAAAAACGAATCGATCAAGATTAATACAACTGCTAATATT
>DGDD01000134.1 GCA_002385265.1 Chitinophagaceae bacterium UBA3961 | reverse complement strand
CGCCGGTACAAACTTTAAAAAATATCCAGCCCGTAGAAACGGGCCGGAGTTGTTGATCGTACCCTTTAAAATAAAATCTTTAGTATATACATATCCGTTATATAACGGAATACAATAATTTCCGAGTATTGAATGGTTTTGGCCGTTCAGCACTTCTATTTACAACCTTAAAAAATGGGGGAGAGTGACCTGATGCGCGTTAGAACCAACAGCTGCATCTTGCATTACGAAAAGCGAATTGCTTGTGATAACTTCGTAAGCCTTTTTCAAATTGAGGCACAGGTACATCTTCATTTTTTTAAGGGACAGATTAATCAAACTGGTTAGAGGAAGATGGATGTAACTGGAATTACGAAGGATTGGAGTGGTTGTCGTGAGCTGTGTTATTGCTGCTTGACGATGTAAAGATTGCACGCATTTTTTATAAATGCAAGCCCTTAGCAAAAAAAGTTTGAAAATTATCTTGAAACAAGTGTTCAAAACATTGAAAACCAGCTTTCAATAAAATGCAAAAAAAAGCTTCGAAAACATCTAGATGTTCCGAAGCTTCGTATCACCAAGGGCAAATAAAAACCGGAGGTATTAATTTTTACTCAGTCGGAGGTATTCAATTACTCCTGCTTTGGTTTCCAGCTTCACGAAATACAATCCTTTCTGTAGTTTACTGATGTCGTAGAACTTTTGCGGTTCATTCCAGTGACTGATACGGTTGCCGCTTTCGTTATAAAGCACGATCGATTTTACTTCTGTTATTGCGATACCATTCACATAGAACTTATCGGAAGCCGGTACAGGAAACAATGAAATCTTAGCATTGCTACTCACCTCTCCTACCTTCTTAATTGTTGAATATACCGATACACCTGAACTAGCTTTTTGCTTCACTCGATACCAAGTAGTATTGGGTGTGTAATTTTTATCTATAATTTTATAGGTTGTGGGGGTTGATCGGTTCAACGCTACAAGTGGCTCAGCCACCGCATTCCAAGTATTTCCATTGGTGGTGCGCTCTACCTCATAACTTGCAATTTCTGATTCTTGTTCAATTACCCATTCAATAATCACTTCCTGATCTTTTCTGTATGCCTTCAAGTCGCCCCATGTAGCTGGCAGGGCAGATGTAAACAATACCGTTACTGAATTGGAACCCGAAGAGCCATTTAATGTATAGGTTATAAGAGCTGAACCATAGGCTGTAGCACTCGTTAATACAGCCGAGTAAGTACCGTTGTTATTGTCCGTTACAGTACCAATAGATCCGTAGGAAGTTGTAATAACCACCACACCACCACTAGCGGTAAGGTTTACCCCGTTTCCATCTTTCAATTGAACTGTTATATTAGCCGTGCTTACACCATTTGCAATGATTACATAGTGACTCGTTCCAATAGATGAATTCACAACACTGGCTGATACAGGAACATAACCACAAATATTAATGACAGGTGTAGAACTACAGTTGTGTACCAAGGTTGTAGAAGAGGGACTCTGCGCAGTGCTACTACCATCTCCCATACTTCCATCGGTTTGGTGACCCACATAACAGAACTGAGATGTTCCTTCTCTGATGTAAACCAATGTGTGGCCTCCTACTTCTGCGAAGATGGCATTCTCGGTTGAGGCATTGAACAATACAGGCATTCCAGGGTCATAGTTTCCGGCGGTGGAGCCGGTAGAGGTCCCATCAGCAGTTCTTCCAAACATACCAACACTGTTATTTCCCCAAGTATACAAGTCGCCATTGGTCAAAATAGCTGCAACTCCCGGATAAGAGGAGTTGTGTTCTTGTACGGAGAAAGTGGACACGTTGGTCATATTTGTTGATGCATCTTTTTTTACTTGCACCCATGAACGCCTCTCTGTTGTTGTGAAATCACCGCACTGTTTCTGAGTATTGTCTCCTAGCGAATATAGATCACCGTTATTTCGAAGTAGATAATAGGTATTTTTTGTAGTACTGGTTCCTGCAATGCCTCCGGTTACTCCAATCATTGCCGGAACTTCATTCACCAAAGCAGCGGGCTTGGTCATTAATGTTGCATAGTTCTTTGCAGATGAAGCATTGCCATCTCCCAGATATACGTTGTTTCCCCAAGTATAAATATTTCCATCGGAGGTAAGTGCATAAAGGGCATTGTATGTTGAACTACTCACTTGACCCCTCACTGCTGTAACATTCGTTAAGTTAGTAGTACTATTGATCTTAACTTGTTTCCAGGTATTGCTCCCTGCAGAGCCTGCCGTTCCACCATTTGCCTCCAAAGCAAGCGTAACTTGTGTAAGCACCCATACTGCTCCTGCATTTGTACGAATAACCAGCGTTTGATAAGTTGCAAATAATTGAGCTACATCGGTTGGATTCACACCCGTAGGCAACCCATAAGAATTGGCACCTGAAATAGCGGTTATTTGTTGGAATGCATTAGAAGAGGTGAGTGATGTTTCCAATACCATATCCTCCACACCCCAAGCCCATAAGCCGGTGGTGGTAAGGATAATTGCTTGGTCAACGTCTGTACCACTCTTATTGCCTCCAATTGCATACTTTAATATCGTTCCGGTATAGGCATAAGAAGAGGAAATTACAGGCGTGGGCGACAATACGTCTGAGGTGCCATTGGCACCCATTGACGCTCCCCAAACTTTGAGCGTATCGGTGGTAGTGATTGCTAATGTGGAGTGGTAACCACTCACCATCTTATCGTAGCGATCGTTCACATTACATTGCGCCGAAAGATATTGACGGCAGCTGATGGTAAATAGGCATAGAAAGAGTAAAAATCTTTTCATAGAGGCGGAATTAGGACGTTTAGAAATCTAGATTTCCAACTAAGTCCATTTTTCCGAGCAGCTATTTTCAAGTTTCTACTTTTGTGAATCGTGTAGATCTGTTTCATAGAGAAATGGATTTAGGGGTTATGTTCGGATCAACACTTTAAAATTAATATCCATATATGGCAAATGGAAGTGACCCAGCTCAGGCTGGAGGAAAAAGAGCCGGTTTCTTTACAACTTAAATCCTTTCAAGTATTACTTTATAAGGGAAACTAATTATGCGAATAATCGATACTCTTCGGAAAAAGCAAAAAAAATCCCGAAGGATTGCTCCTTCGGGATCGTATTGTAAAGATCTTTCAGATCTTATTTGTACTGAGGAATGATTCCGTTAGCCAATTCTACCATTTTCTTCACGCCATCTTCAGGAAGGTTTCCTTTCTTGAATTCAGCCAATACTTCCGGTAATTTTTGCTCCATTTCCATCAAGAAGTGATCTTCAAAATCTTTCACTTTCTTAACAGCTACTTCGCGCAACAAACCTTGCGTACCGAGGTAAATGATAGCTACTTGCTTCTCAACGCTGAAAGGTGCGAACTGAGCTTGTTTCAAGATTTCCACGTTACGTGAACCTTTGTCCAATACCAGTTTCGTAGCAGCATCGAGGTCACCACCGAATTTAGAGAACGCTTCCATCTCACGATAGAGGGCTTGGTCTAATTTCAAGGTACCTGCTACTTTCTTCATTGATTTGATCTGAGCGTTACCACCCACACGGCTTACAGAGATACCTACGTTGATCGCCGGACGGATACCACTGTTGAAGAGGTTACCTTCCAAGAAGATCTGACCGTCGGTAATTGAGATTACGTTGGTTGGAATGTATGCAGATACGTCACCCGCTTGCGTTTCAATAATTGGTAAGGCTGTTAAAGAGCCACCGCCTTTTACCAAATGCTTGATGCTTTCAGGTAAATCGTTCATGTCTTTCGCTACAGAATCATCGTTGATAACTTTCGCAGCGCGCTCGAGCAAACGACTGTGGAGGTAGAATACGTCACCAGGGTATGCTTCACGACCAGGAGGACGACGGAGCAACAATGACACCTCACGGTAAGCCACGGCTTGTTTAGAAAGGTCATCATAGATGATCAAAGCAGGACGTCCGGTATCACGGAAGAACTCACCAATTGCTGCACCCGCGAATGGAGCGTAGAATTGAAGAGGAGCCGGGTCAGAAGCAGAAGCTGCAACGATGGTAGTGTAAGCCATCGCACCATTGTCTTCCAAAGTCTTCATTACACCTGCAATGGTAGACGCTTTTTGACCAATAGCTACGTAGATACAATATACTGGTTTACCTGCTTGGTAAAATTCTTTTTGGTTGATGATAGTGTCGATCGCGATAGCGGTTTTACCGGTTTGACGGTCACCGATGATCAACTCACGTTGTCCACGACCGATGGGGATCATCGCATCGATGGCTTTGATACCGGTTTGGAGCGGTTCTTTAACCGGCTCACGGAAGATAACCCCTGGAGCTTTACGCTCTAAAGGCATTTCGTAACGAGCACCTTCAATTGGACCTTTACCGTCGATGGCTTCGCCCAATGTGTTTACAACACGACCGAGCATTCCTTCACCTACGTTGATAGAGGCAATTTTACCGGTACGACGTACTTTACCGCCTTCTTTAATGTCGCCGCTTTCACCCATCAATACCACACCCACGTTGTCTTCTTCAAGGTTCAATGCGATAGCGCGAACACCGTTTTCAAATTCAACGAGTTCACCACTACGAACATTGTTCAATCCGTATACGCGGGCAATACCATCACCCACTTGTAACACCGTACCTACTTCTTCGAGGTCGGCAGCTACGTTAAAGTTGCTGAGCTGTTGGCGTAATATCGCCGATATCTCATCCGGTTTAATTTCTACCATATAGAAATGTTTATCGTTTTTTCGTAATTGTTATACTAATAAGTTACTAGCGAATTTTATAAATAAAGTCATTATTCATAAACTGCGCTTTCACCTTATTTAAATCGTAAGCGATCGAACCATCTACCAAAGTATCACCCAATTCCAACACAAATCCACCGATTAATGCTTCGTTCACAGCAGTTTCCATTTCAATCAATTTCATGGAAGTTTGTTCTTGAACTTTAGCAATAATGGCTTGCTTGATTTCTTCTGAAACCGGAGCTGCCGTGGTTAACTTGATGGTATAAATTCCTTTGTGCGCTTTGTATTGTTCTACAAAAGCGGTGATGATTTCAGGCAGATTGCTTTCACGTCCTTTAGACACCAACAGTTTAATGAAACCAGAAGTGATGTCTTGAACTTTACCTTGTGTAACCGATTGGAGTACGCCCAATTTTTTATCGGCTTTGATTACAGGGCTTCTCAACACTGCAACAAACTCACGGCTGGCCTTACAAACTTGTTGTAAGAACAGCATATCGTTATACACCTGCTCCAGCTGGTTGGTTTCCAACGATAATCCAAGAATACTCTTGGCGTATCTTCCGGCTAAACGGGGGTTAGGCATATTCTGTTTTTAATTTATTGTTCAGAAGGTTTCCCTTCTAATGATTAGTTCAACTTTACTTCGTCGGTCAATTGCTTGATATAACCTTCTTGCTCACCTTTGTTAGAAAGTTCGCGACGCAATACTTTTTCAGATACTTCGATCACCAATTTACCAACCTGATTTTTCACGTCGGTTAAAGCGGCCATCTTCTGAGCGTGAATAGCTTGCTGAGCTTCGGCAACAATTTTGTTGGCTTCTGCTTTTGCTTGCTCTTTTGCTTCGTTGATGATGCGATCTTTTGTATCACGAGCTTCTTTCAGCATTTGAGCGCGTTCTTCACGTGCTTTCGCCATTAGGGCTTCGTTCTCACTTTTCAACTGAGCCATTTCAGCTTTTACTCTTTCAGCAGTAGCCAATGAGTCGTTGATGGTTTCTTCTCTTTTCTTGATTGCACCCAAGATAGGCTTCCAAGCAAATTTTGCCAGAACAAACAACAACAACAAGAAAGAGAGTGTAGTCCAAACGATCAAACCAATCTCTGGTTTAATCAGCGGGTTTATTTCTAAGAAGAACATACTGAATCGTTCTTTAAATAAGTTTTAAAATCGAAGTAAAAGCCCCTTTCGCCTTGTGCTTGGGGGCTTTTAGTACAGTACAAATTACAGACCCAAGAATGCGATAACGCAAGCGAACAAGGCAACCGCTTCTACGAAGGCAGCAGCGATCAACATGTTTGTCTGAATTTGAGAAGCCATTTCAGGCTGGCGAGCCATGCTTTCTAAAGCAGAGCCACCAATGCGTCCGATACCGATAGCCGCACCAATTGCAGCTAAACCAGCACCAACAGCAGCTAAAGTTCCTGTCATTGTTTATGGTTTTATTTAATAAAAAAATTAATGGTGGTCGCCATGGTGCTCTTCAGTAGCCATACTGATATACACCGTAGACAACAACGTAAATATGAATGCCTGGATAAATGCTACCAGTAATTCGATCATGCTTAAGGCCAAGGTAAATGGAACCACTACGGTGGCTACTGCAATTGATTTCAACACGAAAATCAAACACACGATACCCAAAATCAATACGTGACCTGCAGTAATGTTCGCGAACAAACGCACCATTAATGAAATGGGCTTTGTAAATACTCCAATGAATTCAATTGGAGCCAAGAATATCTTCATGGGCACAGGTACACCCGGCATCCAGAAGATGTGCTTCCAATAGTTTCCATTTCCATTCAAGTTTACCAATAAGAAGGTAAACACGGCCAAGGTACAAGTGAAGGCGATATTACCACTCACGTTTGCACCACCGGGGAAGAATGGAATCAATCCCATCAAGTTATTGATAAGAATGAAGAAGAACACGGTTAATAAGAAAGGCAAGTACTTAGGAGCGCGGTCACCTAAAATAGGTTTCGCTACATCGTCCTTGATCGTCATGATTACCGGCTCAACAAAACCCGCCAATCCACGAGGACCATTCACACCTTTCTTTTTATAATAAGATCCTAAAGACAAGAAAATAAGAAGGAGTACTGTTACCGACAACAACAAGGAAGCTACGTTCTTTGTGATTGAGAAATCCCAAATCTTCGCACTCGCTTCTTCGTCAATTTTACCATCGGCACCAAATACCTTGATCTTTCCTTCTTCAATTCCATACAAATAGTTGCCTTGGAACTTCTCATGACCATGGTGGAAATTACCTCCGGAGAATACTTCAAAACCTTTGTCTGTGTAAAGAATTACAGGCAAAGGAACAGACAAAGAACCCACGATATGCCATTCGTGCGCATCTTTGATGTGCTCGAAAATGATCTCTTTGGGGTTGATCTTCTCTTCTGATTCTTCAATCTTCACATGTTCGGGCTCATGCTGAGCTTTCACAGAGGGAGCCAGAAGCACCAAGCCTGCGCTGAAAGCCGCTACCAATAAGCATTTGAGACTCTTGATCGTCATACCTGTCTGTAAATTTGCCGCAAAGATACGTCGGAACAGGTAGAATTAATAATAAATCGTTAAGAAATATTAATGGAGAATCTTAGGGGTATCGAACTGCATTTTGTAGAGTGACGCATAGAACCCGCCAAGTGCCAATAACTCGTCGTGCGTGCCCATTTCTTTGAGTTCGCCTCTGTCTAACACAATGATTTTGTTCGCTTTACGAATGGTGCTCAAACGGTGGGCAATGATAATGGAAGTGCGACCCGAAATCAAAGTATCGATCGCTTTTTGTATAAGTAGCTCACTCTCAGTATCCACCGAAGAAGTGGCTTCATCCAATACTAAAATGGACGGATTATAGAGTAGTGCTCGTATAAAAGAAATGAGCTGACGTTGTCCCAAACTGAGGGTAGAACCACGCTCCATCACATTAAAATCGTAACCACCAGGCAAACTCATGATAAACTCATGCATATCAATCATTTGTGCAGCCTGTATCACCTGTTCTCGACTGATATTCGGGTTTCTGAGAGTGATATTGTCGTAAATAGACCCGGAGAATAGGAATACGTCTTGCAACACAATTCCGATATTTTTTCGCAGAGCGTCGAGTTGGAATTCTCTGAGTGGAACGCCGTCTACCTTAATGTCACCTTCTTGAATTTGGTAGAGTCGGTTCAGCAAACTGATGATGGAAGTCTTTCCGCTTCCGGTGTGACCAACCAAGGCCACGGTTTCTCCCGGTTTTACGTCGAAACTAATGTTTTTTAGAACAGGGGTTCCGGGTGTATAGCTGAATTGCACTTTATCGAATTGAATGGCACCCTCGAGGCGTTCCGGAGCAAAGCTTCCCTCTTCTTCTTTCTTTATATAATCTTCATTATCAATTACTTTGAACACACGCTCGCTGGCAATCATGCCCATTTGCAACACGTTAAACTTATCTGCAATTACACGCAAAGGGCGGAAGAGCAGGTTTAAGTACATCACGAAAGCGATGATTTTTCCGGCCATTTCCGTGGCTTCCTCTCCCGACATGGCCAGCGCACTAGTAGCGCCCCACCAAACAAGCAAACCGGTAGAAACAGCCAGTATGATCTCCACTACCGGGAAGAAAACCGAATAAGCGAAAATGGCTTTGATATTCGCATCGCGGTGGGTTTTATTGATTTTCTTGAATTTATTAAACTCTTGGTCTTCAGCAGCAAACGACTGTACCACGGCCATTCCGGTAAGGTGTTCTTGAACAAAGGCATTCAGGGCAGCCACGGCATTTCGAACAATCATAAAGCTTTTGTTCACGCTTTCTTTGAAGAAGTAAGTGGCAATGATCAAAAGCGGGAAAGGCGCTAGGCAAATAAGGGTGAGCTTCCAATCGGTCACCAACATTACGATGAAGATGGAAATGATGGAGAGCAAATCGGCCACAATGGGAATGAGACCATCAGCAAAAATATCGTTGATGCTTTCAATATCGTTAATGGTGCGAGTGGTTAGCGTTCCGATAGGGGTTTGATCGAACTGGCGAAGGTTGAGGCCTACAATTTTGCGGTATACCTGTTGACGTATATCGTTCACTACATGTTGACCTAGCCATGCGGTGATGAATGTGAAATAAAATCGTGCCCCGGTTTCCACCAACAATACGGCAATTTGAATAACGGTGATCCAGATCACCCAATTGATGTTCTCCTGAGCGATGAAAGTGGTAACCGTTTTTTGAATTAGATAAGGACGAACCGGTGCGAGCACTGCTAGTGCAATGGATAAAAAGATGGAAATGAAAAAACGTGTTTTGTAGGGAGCTGCATATCGAAACACCCTTTTCAACAAACTCACATCGAGAACCTTCTTCTTCTTGGCCGGCTGATCAGACATAATGCAAAGAAAAACAAAACGGGTTAGAATTGGGGAATAAAGTTATGGGTGGCGGTAGGGGGTTAGGTGTTGGGCGTTAGGCCTTAGGCTTTAGGTGTTAGGCGTTGGGCTTTAGGTCCACAGATTAGCCTCCGATATTCAATCAGCCTGACTGCCGGCTGTTCAATTATTAATTGTTAATTATTAATTCTCAAGTTGTACGCCTTAATAAACAAGGCCCCCAAATTTTTATACGGTGGAATATAGTCGTCGAATTTTTCTTTGGCGTCGCCGGAAGTGAATTTACCGGTGAGCTCTTTCCACATGGCTACCCAGTCGATGTTTTTACCGGCTGTGATGCTTGCATTCAAAGCCTGAATGATAGGCTCGTTCACGTGCATGGTTCCGGTTTGCTTCGAAGAAATGATGTGTGCATCGCTGCTAATGTTCAGCACTTCGTTGATATTGTTATAGCCACCACAGGAACCTAGCACAACTATTCTTGCAGAAGGCATCAAACGACGCATGGTAGACTTCACATGGTAGCTATGTCCACGATGAATGTATACCGATGGTTGAATGTTGCGATCGAAAAGATAATCATTCAAATGATCGATGGCCGTTTCTTCCGGATCGTTTTCACCATACAAGGGCTTGTTGGCGTAGATCTGGAAATTCTTGTTTTTGTTGTTAATGATGGATACCCATTCCGAATTCTCAGTTACTTTCCAATTGGCATTGCCACGAAAATTGGCCATGAAACTGGCGAAAGAGTTTTGTCCGTCTTTGTCTTCATCACCATAAAAGAATGCTTGCATTACAATACGACTACTATCGTCTTTCAAAGATTTCAAATCAACCGTGTATACCGGTGGAATACCAAGTTCTGCACTCACGTCCACTTTCTTAGAGGTATCGGCCGATTGAAACAACACTTTCAAGATATTATAGATCGTTATGCCCTTTCTATTTTGAATTATTTCATTCTTTTCATAATTCCATTCCACTTCCGTGCGAATGAAACGAGCGAGTTCCGGATTTTTATCCATGATGCTGCTATAAGAATCGGCTACATCCACTGCTTCTTCTGTGCCCTTTGTTTTTTCCAGTCCAATTACGAAGGCTTTCATTAAGATATTGGCATTGTCCTTTTCAATTCTACCTAGAAAATCGTTGAGGGTATTGTAGCCGGCACACATCTTAATGAACTTACGGAAGAAATCAGCGTGTACGCTTAACAACAAACTATCGCCTCTAGGATTGCTCATGCGTTGGAAAATACGGGGATATACTCCTTTTACGAAACTGGAAGTGTAGATCTGATCTTCGCATAATACCGCCAGATAGTACAGCTCTTGAGCAGTTAAGCCTTCCAACCGTTTAAAGCGAACGGCTTCATTGTTTTCGGAGTGCAATGCATTGATTTCATTCACGAAGTACTCTTGCGCTTTTTTACGCATCATATCAGTGAGTGATTTCAATTCACGGGCGGTATCTCTGGTTGGAGGCAGCAATCTGCCGGCGTATTCAATTCTTGTATTCACCAATAATCGATAATAGGCGAACTCATTGGTCAGCACTTTATCGATGTCTTCCATGGTAATTTTTCCTCGTAGAATGTTTTCTAAGAACGGCATGTACAGGCGACCGCTCTTGCTATTGGCCATGGTGGCAATAGTGTGAACCAGGGTATCGGGGTGTTTGCGAATACGATCACCGAGGGCGTTTCTAGCCTGAGCAAAATCGTAAAAGCGCGGAATGTCATAGTTTGCCGCGATCACAATAAAACTATCTGCAAAATAGAGATCGGTATTATTTCTCAGCACCTTCAAAATCTCTTCCGGGTGGAGGCCTAGGTATTTTCTGAGCACTTCGGTTCTGCCGGGTGCCACTCCCGGATTTTCCGTTGGGAAAGTGAAAAGTTCCACCAAAATCTTGGCAACACCGTAAGGTTCGCGTTCAATAAGAGGGAAAACAGACTCGTTCTTATAATCGAGTTTCATTCCTTCTTCGAAAGCGTCTACTAGGGGTTGAGCTAAAGCAATGCCAAAATCCTTGTTTTTGAAATTATCGGTAAAGCCCTTCAGCATCATTTCGAGGCTGCGAAGGTATTTTTTCTTGGTATTTCCATTATAAACCGTGTCGAGCTCAATTTGCATCTGCAACTGATCTACTCTTTTGATCAAGGCGTTGGAAACATGTAGGTTCAAAGCAGGGTCGGCAGATACCTTAACGGCACCGGCTTCATCTACAAGTTTCTTTTGCTGTTTGTCAATATTATCGTGCCAGAGCAGGCGGTCGGTGGCTACTTTATAGGAGACGGGGTCTTGCGCCTTTACCAAGGCGGGAATAAAGAAGGACCCTAAGAAAAATGCGTATACGAATTTTTTCATGATGATCAACAAAACAAAAATACTATCATTTCGTGTTAATTAAACGTTTCTTATTGCTTTTCACGTATTTATGAGGCTAAGAATTTCTACTTATTTATTATGTTAACGCCTGAAATCGGGCCATTTTGCAATAAAATAGACGGTTATTGAACTGTTAGGGTTTTATTACCCGGCTGTTAAATTTCAGGTTGGTCGTATTAAGAAAT
Organism: Chitinophagaceae bacterium UBA3961; assembly: GCA_002385265.1. Lineage (GTDB taxonomy): Bacteria > Bacteroidota > Bacteroidia > Chitinophagales > Chitinophagaceae > Endoryza > Endoryza foliicola. Next base: position 13,978 of record DGDD01000134.1, on the reverse strand, counting down.
TGTAAACTTGTATTCCAAGGCTATATACTGATGAACAAAGTGTTAGGTTTGTGAAAATATTTGTTAAAGCATGGTTGAGAACGGTAAAAAGGTGCTGATTGCTGATGACGAGCCGGATATTCTTGAGATTATTCAATACAACCTCAAGAAAGAAGGATATGAAGTGATCACGGCAAAAGATGGAGACGAGGCCTTAACCAAGGCAAAGATGTTCAAGCCGGAATTGATTATCCTCGACATTATGATGCCGAAGAGAAATGGAGTGGAAGTATGTGAGATTTTGAGAAGTCAGTCTTCCTTTAAAGATACATTGATCATTTTCCTAACAGCATTGAGCGACGAGTCGAGCCAAATTAAGGGTTTAGAAACGGGTGCCGACGATTACGTAAACAAGCCGATCAGTCCGAAAGTATTGGTAAGCAGGGTAAATGCCTTGTTTAGAAGAATTAGCAAACCGGTTCCGGAGAATGATCACCAAATGAAGTTTGACCAATTAGAGATCGATGCAGATAAGTACGAAGTGAAGGTAAAAGGGGAAGTAGTGGTATTGGCAAAAAAGGAATTTGAACTATTAAATCTACTAGCATCCCGCCCGGGACGTGTTTTTTTAAGAAATGAAATATTGAGTCAGATTTGGGGTCAAGAAGTGATTGTGGGCGACCGAACCATTGACGTACACATTCGTAAGATTCGTCAGAAATTGGGATTGGATTGCATCACCACAATTAAAGGAGTAGGCTACAAATTTGACTTGTAGTTAGTAGCTTTGACACTATGGCGTCTACCAAGAATCTTTCTCCCCGTCAGTTATCTGCTTTTACAGCCTGTATACTTTCAATCCCGATAGCACTCGGCATTTGGGGTATTACCTCCGATTGGCGCATCGGTGCAGCAAGTTTGGTGATTGTATGGATCGGAAGTTTTGCATTAATATTGGTGACGCTCGAGCAATTTATCTATCGCAAGATCAAACTCATTTACAAACTCATCCATCAAAAAAAGGCTACCAAGAGAGAAGAAGTGTATTTCAAATACATTCTCCCTAAGAAAAGTATTGATGAAGTGAGAGAAGATGTGGAAGCTTGGGGAGAACAGCAACAAAAAGAAATTGAGTTGCTCCAACGCAATGAAGCTTATCGCAAAGAATTCTTGCAAAACCTTGCTCACGAATTCAAGACTCCCATTTTTGCCATTCAAGGATATGTAGACACGCTGTTGGATGGAGCCATGGAAGATCAAGAAGTAGCCAAACGATTCTTGGAAAAAGCATCGAAGAATACTGCTCGCTTGGTAAATCTAGTGAGCGATTTGGATGAGATCACCCGTTTGGAAAGTGGAGAGCAATTGTTGTACAAACAGAGTTTTGTGATCCAAGATTTGATCCAGGAAGTGTACGACACTTTGTCGATAAAATTACAAGCGAAAAACATCCAAGCCTCTATCAAGAAAGGGTGTGAAGCCCCAATTACAGTGTTTGCCGATAAAGAAAAGATCAAACAGGTATTGGTGAATTTGGTGGTGAATGCTACCAAATACGGCAAGCAAAACGGAACCATTGTAGCCAGTGTTTACAATACCGATGAGCAACATGTTATTGTTGAGATCAGCGACGATGGTATTGGAATTGAAGAAGAACACTTGAGTCGCATATTTGAACGATTTTATAGAACTGATTCAGCGCGCTCGCGCGACAAAGGCGGTACCGGACTGGGTCTCGCTATCTGCAAACACATCATAGAAGCACACGGCGAAACCGTGCATGTAAGAAGCACTCCTGATGTGGGAACTACCATTGGATTTACCCTTGCTCGTAAGCAGAACGGCTAACTAATTTGAGAGTTGGTGAGTTAGTTGATTTGTTAGTTGAAATCAGGGCCGCATTTACTTATTAGCACATTTACCAATCATCAAATTGCTGCACTCCATTCTTCTGCCAATCCAAAACTCAAAGTCATTCCCGCTCCGCTTAATGCATTGATGATATGAACGCCCGGTTCAGGGTTGAGAAGAATTTCAGTAGCACCAACAGTTGATTTAGCATAAATGCCATGCCAAGAAGCTTGAGGTGAGAAGCCTTTAAAATTTGCAAACTGTTGGAGGTAATCGAGTATAAGTTTATTGATGTCTTCCCTGTCGAAAGGATCAAAAGTGAGTCCGTATTCATGGGAATCACCGAGTGTAATAGATGCTTCATCATTTTGAGAAAGCATGACGTGGATCCCATTCTTCACATAGTCGTTCATTTCTGACTCATAACGATCGCGCAGCTTTTCCAAAGTAGCGGCAACTGTGAAACTTTTGTAGTGAATTAAACTCAATCCGCCGCAAAGCGCCGCCCCTACTCTATCGGAAGACGAGGCACTGTAACGCATCATTTGAAGCTTGCACTTGGTAATGGGTTGTTTCGAGTATACTTCAGGGTAGAGTGTTTCGAAATCGGCCCCGCTGCATACTGCAATCAAATCTGCTTCGTAATAGTTGCCACCCGCTTTCACTTTGTGACTGCTTACTTCCGTGGCGGCTGTATCCCATATAAACTCAACACCGTATGCTTCGTTTAAATAGCCGGGTAGAGATGCGATGGCTTTATAAGGAGTAACAATGGTTTCGTCGGAACTCCAGAGTGCACCCAAGCATTTGTCGGTTTGAGCAATGGTAGATTTGCTTGCTACTTGTTCGGCAGTAAGTAGCTGAATAGGACGCTCCGCATGATAATGTTCGTATAATTCTTGTAATACTTGCCATTCGTCTTGATGATAGGCTAAATGCAAACTCCCTGCTTGCTCATACCAGAAGGCGCCGCTGTCGCCAATTTCTTTCCAAATATCTCTGCTTCTACAAGCACGTTGGTACAGAGTTCCTGAGGGTTGACCAACCGGCCACACCATCCCAAAATTTCGAACAGAAGCACCTACTGCATAGGTGGATCTTTCGATAACGGTAACATCAAATCCTTTAATCGACAATGCGCGCGCTGTGGCCAAGCCAACAATACCCGCACCTATTACAATAGCAGACTTACTCATGAGTTTGCAAACTTGCTTGTTTTTTAAAATAAATATAGGAGCCCAATACTCCTGCTAAACCCAGCACTCCGGCAATAATTACTGCCGTTCCATAAAAATTCACCCAATTCATTTGTACGCGGGCGATCTCTTTGGTAAGCATCACCGTCATGCTTCCCATGTATCCGAATGCATCGGCGATGTACATAAGAAAACCAACATTCCCTGCAATTTTGAAAGCGCTGATGAATCGCTCAAAGAAAATACAGTTAAAAGGAATATAGCCCATGTAGAGTCCTAGCCCTACTCCTTGCATCCAAGCTGCCCCGCTGATCCATCCTTGGAAGTAGGCGATTGAAGATCCCGCAGCAATGATGAAGCCAACGGCCACCACAGCATGAATAATAAAGAATGTTTTGAAGCTATTTCGAATCAGCACTAACATACACATCACCGTTAGTACAATGATGGAAGTGATGGTTTCGGTTTGAGTGAACTTTTCGGGTTTCTTTCCGTAACCGAGTTCATTCCACATGTTCGACATGAAATTGTCTCTTATGTCGCGCATTACAGTTAGTAGCACATAAGTGATGGTTACCATTAACAATCCCAATCCAAATTGTTGGAGAATTTTTCTTCGTTGTTCGCGAGACATTGGAATGCGCATTTGTCGTTCCGCCACATCTTCTTCTGATGGAGCAGGCACTCTTTCTAACAAAAAGAAAAAAAGTGCAAGGGGAAGAAAGAAGACCAATCCGGTAGCGGCTCCAATCCACACGTCCGGAATGGAAAAAGCATCTCGTAACCAAACAGCAACGCTTCTGGTAAAGCCACCTGCAAAGATGAAGCTTACTGCCATCGCGGCTCCAATAAAATCGGTGGTTCTTCTTCCTTCTACATAACTAAAAACGATGCCCCAGAGAAAGCCCAAGCAAAATCCATTCACCAATAAGCAAAGCATACCATAGGGAGCCGGGATCAGTCCGAAGATCAATAAAGCCAACCAGGAAGTTCCGATTAATAAAACTGCAGGCTTCCATCTGGCTTTTCTACCAAGTTCTGCGATGAATTTGATGCCTGTGAATTTACTGAGCATGTATCCAACTCCCTGACTGATGATCAACAAGGTTTGATAAGGCACACCCCAGAAGCTGATGCCTTCAAAAGAAGCCACGGTAAAGGGTTTGCGATAGGCATAAACAGAAGCGTAAGTTACAAACGCCACTATAGCGATGTAAACGGCTTTTTGCCAATCGGCTTTTTTATTGATGGGTAGTGTACTCATTCAAGAATCATCGGTTCCAATGCAGCGAGGCTGTCAATGATTTCATCGGGTTGATAAGATGCCAATTGTTCTTTGGTATAGGCACCGGTTGTTACAGAAACCACTAATCCACATTGAGCATTTCGCCCTTCTTGAACATCCACTTCTGTATCTCCTACTTTTACTACTTCAGCATTGTTCTCAACACCAAACAAAGCTTTCATCTTCTCGATCATGTAGGGATAAGGTCGGCCTTCCGGAACTTCATCGCTGGCTACCATCACATCAATTTTATCGTTCCAATTCAATCGATCTACAATCGTTTGAGCGATGGGTTTAGTGAACCCGGTGTTCAAACCTACTTTCACACCATTCGAGCGAAGTTTTGAGAACAATTCTTCTGCATAAGGTAATGGTGCCAAATCAGGATCTGCTTTGTAGAAAGCCACCATATTGTTTTCGAAACGCGTATGAATGCTGTTGATTAATTCAGGGCCGCCAACAATTCCGGTTTTCTTTTGATCGGTCAGCAATTTGGTGATAGCATCTATCTTTCTCCATCCCATCACAAAATTCACTTCTTCTTTTCCTACTTTAATTCCGTGGAATTGAAAAGCCTCGATAAAAGCAGCAGCTACATTTCCCTTATCAACTACGGTAGTGCCGGCCATATCCAGCACCACCAATTTATATTTTGCCATTACTCAGTTTTGTTGTTGTAAATGTTGAATGATCAATCTACGATAAAAACTTAAATCGCCCACAGGTTTAGAAGGATCTTTTGCTTCATCATCTAAATGTCGCATGATTACTTTTTCTTTAAACAAAGGGTCTTGTTCGAATTCGGCTGCTTCTTCGCTGTTCATTACACCACCTTGATAGCTTAGTGTAATTTTACTGGCCTCAGATAATTGATCGTAATATTCGGGATGCTTCCACGTGAGGTAACGTTTTGCCTCCACATGTGCTTCTACTAAAGTAATAACACGAGTTGAAAAAGCATGTTTAGCGAGGAATTCGGCGCCAACCCCTTCGTGGTTCTTAGTGCCATATCCGTTCATTTGGTTTTCTTCTTCGGCGTGAACGCAGATGTGGCCAATATCGTGCAAGAAGGCTGCAAGAATGATATCAGCTTCTCTGTTTTGTTCACGTGCCAGTTCTGCAGACTGATACATGTGCTGCAATTGGGTTACGGCTTCACCTGCATACTCATTGCCACCATGCTTTTCATAGAGCCCGATGATTTCATCAGCTATTTGTATGGCATGTACTAGATCCATCTTTTATTTTTTATAGATTGAAGGAATTGGTGCAGCTACCGGATGGTTGGCTGTAAACTGAAAGCCAAGCAACTGTGCGATGGTAGCTGCGATTTGTTGTTGGAAGAGCCCGGGGCCGTTCGATACTTCACCGAGTGGTTTCATATCAGGACCAATGGCAGCGATCCAAATTTCGTGTGCATCTTCAATACGTTCTCCGTGATGACGCCAGTTCCCCTTTACTTTGTCTCCTCTTCCATGGTCGGTGGTTACGATCAATGTGGTTTTGTCTTTGTACTCAGGCATGGATTGAATGATGTTCCACAAGTCGCCAATCATGGCATCTTCTGCATGAGCTGCTTTTAGATACTGATCGTACAAGCCGCCATGAGCAAAATCATCCGTTTCATCGAAAGAGATGTACAACACTTTAGGCTTGTAAGCTTTTAAATACTCACGAGCAGCCATATATGTAATAAGATCAGGTCGCACACCAATGGGACGCGGCGCGAGGTACTGCATATCGTTGAGCATTTTTAAAGTAGGCGTATTGAAATTGAAGGAATCAGCATCTGCGTTTACATAGAGTCCACTTCTTTGTCTATTTAAGATATACGGAAATACATCCCATGTTGTAAAAGCAGCCACTTTACCTTTCATTCCCGCTTGATTGTTTAAAAACTCTAATACATTGATGTTTTTGTTCCATATCTTATCGTTAGAGTTGACTGCGGTATCAGGATAACCGGTGAAAATTTCGTTGTAGCCGGGATACGAAAACCAATATCTATTTGCATTATCTACAGTGCTATTGAGTGTACGATTACCGTGTAATTGACCTTGTTTAGCGATGGTATTCCAGAAAAACGTAAAGATCTTTTTTCTACTTTCTTCGGGAGTAGCAGCACCAAAATCACGTTTTAAATCGTCGCGGTCTCTTACGAAGCTACTGTCGGATGCTAATACCGGATCGAGGCCTTTGAATACTTCCTGCCAGCGCATACCATCGAGGGTTACGATGATCACGTTTTCAGTTTTGCGTTGCGCAAATACTGCCAAGTTTACAACGATCAATATAAGTGAAAAGAAAAGTTTTTGCATACTTCTAGATTTAAAACAAGGGCGCAACTATTCGTTACGCCCTTATAAATTTAACTAATAACCATTATTGATTTACCCAAAGTTCTTTGTTGATATCGTCTGAACCACCGAATTGGCTGCTTAAAGCGCTTGCCAAGTTTGTACCGTTGGTGGTACGTTCAGTTCCCGGATATTGGAATCTTCTTGGAATTTTTCCACTATTTCCGGTACCAGGACCATTCTGCGCAAATGCAGGAACACCCGTTCTTCTATACTGATAATAAGCTTGCATTCCGGAGTTCTGGAAGAAAGCTACATATTTCTGAGTCAGAATTTGGTTCAAGCCGGTTGCAGTGTTGCCTGCATATTTCACCGAAGACTGGTTGTAGTAATCGTTGAATATGAAGCTTACAGCGAAGCTATAGTAATCACCGCCTTCGCTTACTTTACCACCGGGTTTTAAATAATAGAAAGTGTTTGCACCTTCTTTGATACCATAGAATCCAATAGAAGCTTGAATTCCCTTTTTGTACCAAGATTCAGCATCGCCTGCTACCCAACCTCTGTTGATAGCTTCTGCAATATTGAAACACATTTCAGGATAACCTACAATTAAAGTGTTTTCAGCTGTATAAGTGCTGTAATAGCGCTTACGACCGTAGAAAGAATATTGACCAGGAGCGTATCCTGCACCGTTATCAGTACCTGCTTTAGAACTCATGTCAGCCAAATCTTCAGCAGGGCTAGCACCAACATAGGCTGCATGATCTGAAGGAGCCAAGCCGGCTTTCAATTTTGAGCCTGCAGGGTCCGCTACAACGAAGGTTCTGGGATCTTTGTTGGCAGTTAAAATTCCCAAATAGGTAGAAGACATGTTGTAACGAGTAGCATCAAAACCAAAGTTATCAGGACTTGTAGGGTACTTGTTAAATGGATTGATGTACACATACTGCCAGTTATCATCCATGCTTTCGAAGATGGGGTAATTGGTTTTGTTAGACAATATTTTTGCAAAATCGGCTTTGATGTTCAAAGTTGCATCAGCGTCTTTCTTACTCAAACTTACCAATACTCTTAAACGGAAACTGTTTACTGCTTTTTGCCATTTTTTCAAATCATTGTTGAAGTAAAAATCACCCAACAATGAATTATCAGAAGCAGTGATCAACTGAGCCATTTGTGTATTCGCCTCATCCAACCATTTCAACACTTGAACAAATATCTCTTTTTGAGTATTGTATTTTGGTGTCAGATTCGTATTGCCTTGTAAAGCCTCAGTCATTGGCAGGTCGCCTACACTCATTGTCATTTCATAGAATAGGTAACCGCGAAAGAACTTACCCAAAGCAGTATAAGGGTTTACGTCCTTTCCACCGGATTTCTTCGCTTCTTCTTCCATTTTAATTACATTCTTCAAAGTAGTGTAGTACAATGTAGCACCACCGAAGTTGTATTCTTGGTTGCCGTAGTAGTTATAGTTGCAGCAAGCAAATTGATTCCAGCGGTGTTCGATACCCCAGGGTTCAATAAAGATGCTGTTTTCAACACCGTTCAGAGCCAGAGATGCCGGAACGGATTCAGGACTGTTTGGATTCTGCTCCAATTCCTGAAACTTTTTATCGCAAGCCGTAAGTCCCATAACGAGAACAGCAGCAGCTATTAAGATTCTAGATTTCATGTTTACTAAGTTTATGTATTAGAATACAATGTTGATGTTGATTCCGTAACGCTTTAAAGTAGGCGTTTGGAGGTTACTAGAGGTTTGTGAACCTGCGTATTGGTCGATGTCTACATCGTTGTTACGCTTCTTCACGAAATAGAACAAGTTGCGGCCTACAAATGAAACCGACGCTGATTTCATGAAGCTGTTCTTGATCAAGCTTTCAGGTAAAGTATACCCTAAGGTGATCTCACGAACTTTTGCAAAAGTCTTACTCATCAAGTTTCCTTCAGCTGTTGAGTTGTAACGGCTGATATAGTCTTGCAAATACGTTTTTGTAGTATTCGGAGCGAAGGTTAAATCTTTGTAGTTAGTGATTTGACCGGTTACAGGATCGTAAACTGGTGTACCGCTAGCTACTACTACCCCTTCACCAACATAGCTCTTGTTGCCTAAATAGTCTTGGTAACGTGCAGCACCCATTGCGCCTTCAGTAGTTTCGATGTGACGACCACCACGGAAAGTTTGACGACGCAAGTAGTTCTCCATGGTACCACCCACACGACCATCAACCTGAACGGTTAAGCTGAAGTTTTTATAACGGAACTTATTTGTAACACCCCATACCCAATCAGGATTACCATAACCCAAGATTTGATTTTTAGGATAACGAGTAGGACGTCCGCCGCCATCATTTACAATTTGTCCATCGGGTGTTCTTACAAAAGCTAGACCTTGGTACAAATCCAAACGATCTCCTTTCTTAACATAGATATTTCCAACCAAAATAGAATCTGAAGGAAGTTCTGCATAGGTTTGACGGTAAGTAGACCAGTTCACCAATACATCCCAGCTGAACGATTTTGTTTTTACAGCATTTCCATTCAATGTAAACTCCATACCTTTCGTTTGGTACTTGGCGGCATTGATATAGAGTGCTGTATAGCCGGTAGTTTGAGAAATTGGATTACGGAAGATCTGTGGACCATCGATATACGTGAAGAATACGCCTTCTAAGCCGATTCTGTTTTTCAAGAAACGAATGTCGAAGCCTGCTTCGTAGTTAGAACGAGCGGCAGTTTGAATTTCGTCGTACAAGTTATCAGTATAGTAGGCTGCACTTGTATTATTATAATCCAAACGAGTATTGTAAGTTTTGCTCACCAAAGAATAGGTAGGGCCATCATAAGATGTTTGATAAGCAGCGCCATATCCGATAGGGTAAGAAGAAGGTCCGATATAAGCAGAGGTACCACCATCACGAACATTCGCATACGATGCTTTCAATTTTAAGAAAGAGATAGGACCAGGCATCGTTGCATAGTCGCTGATCACCGTGCTAATTGCTGCTGAGGGGTAGGTACCTGGTTTAGAACCGGGGATAGCTGATGATTTATCGGTACGAATAGAAGCGTTCAAGCTTACATAGTTTTTGTAGCTCAAATCCAATGAACCGTACAAACTCTGAACCAACATCTGAGAGCTAAAGTTAGACGCAACGATCGGGTTTCTAGAGTTTGCAAAAGTGTAGATACCTGGAACGTTCAAATAATCGGTAGTAACAAAACTTGAATTATAACGCATGGTGCGTACATTTCCACCACCTACTGCTGAAACATTCAAACCTTTGAAATTTTGATTGTATTTTACCAACACTTCGGTGTTGTTTTCAAATAGGTTACGAGTATCTTCACGATAGTCACCTCTTGCTTCTTCTCTACCATAAGTAGTAGCAGAATAAGGGAACTTTTCTGTTCTCAACAATCCATAAGTAGTTACAGAGGAACGACCAACGATGTCGAGGTTCTTATTGATCTTATAACTTAAGGTTGCATAACCGTACAGGTCATTCTTGTAGTGACCTCTCAACCATTCTTTGGCCAAAAACCATGGGTTGTTGTAACGTTGGTATTCAGCATAAATTTGTTGAACTCCTTCTTTACCGGGCTGCCAGTAATTCTTCATGTCGTCGATGTCCCAATCGGCACCACCCCAAATAACGATGTTATAGATCATACTGTTAGGGCCGTAGTTCACATCGGGAACATTTGGAGTAGACTGACGGTTGTAGTTCATATTGGCTTCAAAACGGAGCTTACTATTGAAATTATGTGCAATAGAAGTGTTGAAGTTGAAACCATTCAATTGGGTATTGGGAACAATACCTCTTTGATAGGTATGGGTTAAAGAGAAGCGGAGATCTGATTTCTCATTGCTTGAAGAAACCGAGATATTGTTTGTAGTAAGCAATCCGGTTTGCAAGAAACGTCCAAGGTTGTTTTTACCACGTGCTACCCAAGGAGTTCCTTTACGAACACCGGTAACAGGGTCAACAGGGCTATCGTATTGAGGAATGGATTGTCCTTCAAATTTAGGACCCCAGATATCGTAGTCGCCATCGTTCAAGCCACCACCGCGGCCATCTACGAATGCATAGCGACCATGGTCGCCGGGACCGTACTCATCTTGTACTTTAGGGAAAGAGTTGAAACCTTTCTCCATCATTACTGAGCTATTGTACTCTACAGAGAAACCTCTTTTGTCCTTTGAACCTTTCTTAGTAGTGATGATGATGGCACCATTCACTGCACGGTTACCATAAAGAGCGGCAGCCGTTGGCCCTTTCAATACAGAATAAGATTCAATATCATCTGGACTAATGTTCCAAGTATCGGAGTTGATGGGCACACCGTCTACCACAAAGAAAGTAAGACTGGTACCACGCAACAAAACTTGCGGGCGACCGAGAATTTCGGCACTTGCACCAACTGAAAGACCGGCCACTTTACCAACCAATCCGTTGATTGCATTTGGTTCACGCGCTTTCACAAGATCAGCACCTTTCACTTCTTGAACAGAGTAACCGAGGCGCTTGGTTTCTTTTTTGATACCCAAAGCGGTTACCACTACTTCGTTCAATGCTTGAGGATTCACTTCTACTGAAACAGAATAGTTAGCAGAAGCTGAAACAGTGAAGTTTGTTTCTTTGATTGCGATGCCGCTCACTACTACTACATCGCCTACATTTGCTTTTAAGAAAAATTGACCATCTGCATTGGTAGTGGTTCCTGCAGAAGTTCCTTTAACAACGAGAGACACCCCAGCCACAGGTGTTTGATCTTTGGAATTCAGGACCTTTCCGGAGATCGATTTTTGTGCAAACACTGCAATTGGCAACCACATTACCAGTGCCAACATCAGTGTTTTGAGGCTGAAAGAGGAATTACTCATATCAGTTGATTTTGATTTTTGCTTGATGTTGCGAAAGTATCTGGAACGTGTTACCGATTTGTGAAGGGATTGTGACCGGAGCCTTAACGAACTGTTAGCAAATTAAAAACATGTTAAAATATAGTGTTGGTAATACACTGTTCACACAGGCTTAATGGTTACATAATATACAGCTAATAGTTTAGTAAGATTGATATGCTTGCTTTGTGAAACCCAACTCTGATGGAAAAACGAAAATTAGATGTAGTAGTGTTGTCCGATATCCACCTTGGCACCTACGGCTGTAAAGCAAAAGAATTGGTTGCGTATTTAAGAAGTATTCAACCAAGCATCTTAATATTAAACGGCGACATCATTGATGGGTGGCAATTCTCCAAACATTATTTCCCTCCGGCTCACTTGGCCGTTATTAAAGAAGTGCTGAATTTAATGATGAATGAGGGAACCCGTGTGTTCTATATTACGGGCAATCATGACGAAATGCTCCGTAAATACACCGATCTGCAATTGGGTCAATTTACACTCACCGATAAACTGGTGCTAGAGATCAACAACAAAATGACCTGGATCTTCCACGGTGATGTATTTGATCACACTACCAAGAATGGAGCCAGCATCATTACTAAATTAGGCAGCACCGGTTACGCTTCTTTGTTGCTTTTAAACAAATGGACCAATTCTATAATGCGCTTGTTGAAGAAAGAACCGGTATCCTTCTCCAAAAAAATCATGAAAGGGTTTAACAAAGCGATGAAGATCGAAAAGTTTGAAGAAATGGCTGCTACCATTGCCATTCAAAAGAAATACGACTATGTGATCTGCGGACATATTCACGAGCCACAAAAGCGCGTGATCTCAAATGAACAAGGATCGGTTACCTATTTAAACAGCGGCGATTGGGTGGAACACCTCACTTCACTTGAATACAAAAACAGTGAATGGAATATTTTCATTTACGATGAAAAAGAATTCACACAAAGCTTTACACCGGTGAAAGCTCACACCAACGTGATCACAGACGAAATCAGCTTCTACATCAATTCACTAGCAATTTAAACCATGAAAATATTATATTCAGTACAAGCAACGGGTAATGGACATATCAGTCGTGCGATGGAGCTCCTCCCCTTCTTACAGAAATATGGAGAAGTAGATATCTTCTTAAGTGGAGCGAACAGCACCCTTAGTTTGGATGCTCCGATCAAATACAGAAGTAAAGGCATCAGTCTCTTTTATACCTGCACCGGCAGTTTGGATTTCACCCGTCTCGTAAAAAACTTTCATCCGGCTCAATTATGGAAAGAAGTGAATGAATTGCCGGTTGAGAAATACGATTTAGTACTGAATGATTTTGATAGTGTAACTGCTTTGGCTTGTGCTCGAAAAAAGAAAGCATCGGTGAATTTCGGACACCAAGCGAGCTTTATGTCGGAAAAAACACCACGCCCCGGTAAGAAAAGTTTTGTGGGAGAATGGATTCTAAAGAATTATGCCAAAGCGAATCAATACATAGGGTTGCATTTCGATAGTTATGATGACTTTATCTACTCCCCCGTTATTAAATCTGAAATCCTGAACGCTGAACCAACCAAAGGTGGATACATTACTGTGTATTTACCGGCTTATTGCGATCAAATTTTGCACCCTATTTTTTCTAAGTACAAAGATGTGTCGTTTCAAATTTTCTCTCACCAACGAAACGAACCCACTCGCATCGATAATATTACTTATATCCCGGTTGGCAAGCAGGCTTTCAATGAAAGCTTGATTCATTGCGACGGGCTCATCACTGGTGGTGGCTTTGAAACGCCTGCAGAAGCCATTGCCTTGAAAAAGAAACTAATTGCCATTCCTATTAAAGGTCAGTACGAACAACAGTGCAATGCTGCAGCATTGAGAAATTTGGGGGTGAAAACCTTCGATGACTTGGGGGATGATTTTAAAAATGGCATGAATGATTTCTTATACCATGATCAACCAATAGATCACAAGTATCATTATTCTACTCAAGAAATTGTTGATTTGCTAATGGCGAAATGCGCGAATATGGATTTCAGTTTGGATTTTAATTATCCGGATTTGATGTTTAATTAGGGGTTAGGCGTTGGGTGTTAGGCTTTAGGCGTTGGGCTTTAGGAAATACATTCACCGCTAAGAGCGCAGAGTCCGCGAAGGAGTCGCAGAGAGCTTTTTTTTCGCATCCATCCAATTTTCTTTCACCGCAGCGGCACAGCGATCCTTCGACTAGAATTTCGGCCTGCTAAGGACAAGTTCGCGGAGGAAACGCAGCGACTTTCGTTGCGGACCTTTGCGTACTTAGTTACTTTGCGGTTGAGTAAACTGATCGAAAATTTTTATGATCGGAAATTGATTTTAGAATTCGCATTTTTTTTGACCACAGAGTACACAAATTAATACGGATTCCCACAGATTAGCCTCTGTATTTCAATCAACCTGACTGCCGGCTGTTCCATTATTA
>DGDD01000092.1 GCA_002385265.1 Chitinophagaceae bacterium UBA3961 | reverse complement strand
TGTGCTCTTCCGATCTTCGATATGTGGTGAGTTGCCTTGTTTTGAAGGTATCTCCGAAATTGGCAGCCACATTCAACATTTTCGGGTTGAAGTCGCCGATCCACTGCATTTCGTATTCAGTGTAGCCGAGCGCATCAACATCTTTTTTGGCGCTAGCGATCAGCAAGCTGTCAACTCCCTTGCCCTGAAATTCGGGAACAATACCAAAAACCAATCCGGTGAATTTGGTAGGTTTTACGGTGCTTTTGATCCAAAGGAATTTCAGCATATGGAACAAGCTGAATTTGCCGTGGAGGTGTTTGAACCATTGGTTTAAATCGGGGAGATTTATAAAGATGGCAATGGGTTCTTCTTTATAGTAAGCGAACCAGCAGATGCGCTTGTCCATAACCGGTTTCATTTTTTTGAACATGGCAATGGCCTGTTCGGGTTTGAGTTCTTTCAATCCACCGTGGCCGGCCCAAGCTTTGTTGTAAACGGTCACGAAATCGAGTGCATACTTTTTCAGGTCACCTTTTATTGAATGACAAGAGAAGTTTGGATCGGCCACCAGTTCATTGTGGCGTTGCCATACTTTTGGACTGAGGTCTTTCAAGGGATCAACGCCGAAGCAGATTTGATGGAAGAAGGGTTGAAATCCGTAAGACTCGAGTAGATCTTTATAATAAGGCGGATTGTAATTCATTCCGAAGAGGGGTGGTTGAAAGCCTTCCACCACCAAACCCCACCAGCGGTCTCTTTCGCCGAAATTGATGGGGCCGTCCATGGCTTCCATGCCTTTTTCTTTCAGCCAGTTTTTCGCTGTATCAAACAACAAGTTGGCTGCCAGTTGATCATTGATACACTCGAAAAATCCAACGCCGCCCACCGGGAAGCGGTCGCCTTTGTTTTTATATTTTTTATTGGTGAATGCGGCGATGCGACCGATGAGCTCGCCTGCATCATTTTTAAGAACCCAGCGAATGGTTTCGCCGAAGCGGTAGGCTTTGTTCTTTTCTTTATTAAAAACGTCGCGAATGTCTTTATCGAGTGGTCGAATATAATTAGGAAGCGAACCCTGAATGAGCGGGTTTACAGATATGAATTCTTGTTCAAGTGTGGACGTAGTTACCTCGAATAATTGCATGGTGCGAAATTAGAGAAAAGCGGGAGGCAATTAATAATTAACAATTAATAATTAATAATGGAACAGCCGGGAAGATGATTGGTGAATGTGGGGGTGGGATACGGAGAAGGGGAATAGAAGTAACGAGGAGGCGATGAGTAGAAAGAACAAGGGGAGGAACAGGGGGATATAGGAGGGAGGAGGGAGGAAACGAGGAGTCGATGAGTAGAAAGAACATGGGGAAGAACAGGGGGATATAGGAAGGAGGATATACAGGAGGAAGAAACTGTTTATGAATTGACGGGATGATTGTACCTGAGTTCCGCCGTCGATTTATCGCGGCGGAGTTTAATAAGAGGGAAATTTGTAGCAACGCGATTTATCGCGTTGAATGAATGGGAATAATAGGAGGGAGGAAACGAGGAGTCGATGAGTAGAAAGAACAAGGGGAGGAAGAGGGGGAAATACAGGAGACGAGGATGCGAGGAAACGAGGAGACGAGGAACGAGGGAATACAAGGAGAAGAGGGCGGAGGGAAGACGGAGGAAAAACAGTAGGAAGAAAGTGTTTATTAGAGATAAGATGCTCGCTCCATGACATGTAATAGATATCTGTGAATGGAACATTTCGACCTTGTAGGGGTCGCAAGTTGATAAAAGAGGAAATTCAAAGATACTGCCGGCGCTGCGTTACCGCCGCGATCGCTGCGCCGCTGCGGTGAACAAAATATCAAAGACTGCTTTCCGAATTTTTACTACAGAAAATTAAAACAATCAGGCCCTGAGCTGTAGCACTAGGTATAGTCAGTTCGTTTCGTTGCTTGTAATATCTGTGAATGGAACATTTCGACCCTGTAGGGGTCGCACATTGATCTTTGTAAATACACCGTTTTTTGTCAGGAATCAAAAAATCAGGCCCTGAGCTGAAGCTGAGGGCCTTCCCATTAACTATTAACCTTATCAAAAAAACAAAAACGATTTTGGAAGAAGATCCCGTTGAGAACAACAGGATCCTTGGTTGATGATTGACTTACAATAAGTTGAAAAGCTCCGCGGCGAACCACGAAGCTCTTTCGGTCAGCATGCGAAATATGATGTGGCTTGCGCCGGATAATCGTGGTAATTTATATACGGAGGAGGGAGAGGGTTGGATTTGGGGGTACAGGAGGAGAGGATGAGAGGAAACGAGGAATAGAAAGAACAAGGGGAGGAACAGGGGGGATAAGAGGGAGGAGGGAAGATGGAGGAAGGAGGAAATACAGGAGACGCGGAAAAAGACTTTGCGAATGCTTTGCGGTCTCTGCGCCCGTAGCGGTGAACCGGAATAAAAAGAACAGGAGTGAATTAACAATTAATCATTAATAATTAATAATTGAACAGCGGGAATTCAGGAACGAGGATGAGAGCAGCCCCTCAAAAACATTAAGCACTGATAATCAACACAATACCTAAATAAAATAAATACTGAATAAAATTGCGTGTTAACAATTGGCAAATAGTGAATCCTCCCTTACCTTTGCGGCCAAATTAAAACCCTCTTACAAACATACATTATGGCAAACGTAGGTAAGATCAAACAGATCATCGGTGCGGTAGTAGACGTGCAGTTTGACGGTAAACTCCCTGAAATTTATAACGCCTTAGAAGTAAAGCGCCCTAACGGTGACTTGTTGATCCTTGAAACTCAACAGCACTTAGGTGAAGACAGTGTTCGTACCATCGCGATGGACGGTACTGAAGGTTTGGTGCGTGGATTAGAAGCGGTAGATACCGGAAAAGCGATTACCATGCCTGTAGGTGAGGGTATCAAAGGTCGTCTTTTCAATGTAACAGGAGATCCAATCGATGGATTGCCTGCACTTTCAAAAGAAGGCGGTCGCGCTATTCACGCTAAGCCCCCAACATTCGATAACTTAAGTACAGCAACAGAAGTGTTGTTTACCGGTATCAAAGTAATTGACCTGATCGAACCTTACGCAAAAGGTGGTAAAATCGGTTTATTCGGTGGTGCGGGTGTAGGTAAAACCGTATTGATCCAAGAGTTGATCAACAACATCGCAAAAGCTTATTCCGGTTTATCAGTATTCGCCGGTGTGGGTGAGCGTACTCGTGAGGGTAACGACTTGATGCGTGAAATGATCGAAGCCGGTATCATGAAATACGGCGACAAATTCAAACACAGTATGGAAGAAGGCGGATGGGATCTGAGCAAAGTTGATATGAACGAGCTTGCAGATTCTAAAGCAACCTTCGTGTTCGGGCAAATGAACGAACCCCCAGGTGCACGTGCGCGTGTTGCCTTGAGTGGTTTGACCATCGCTGAGTACTATCGTGATGGAGACGGACAAGGTAAAGGTCGCGACATCCTTTTCTTCGTAGATAATATCTTCCGTTTCACTCAAGCAGGTTCTGAGGTATCAGCCTTGTTGGGTCGTATGCCTTCAGCGGTAGGTTACCAACCAACCCTCGCTACTGAAATGGGATTGATGCAAGAGCGTATCACTTCAACCAAAAACGGTTCTATTACCTCTGTACAGGCGGTATACGTACCTGCGGATGACTTGACTGACCCTGCTCCTGCAACTACCTTCGCTCACTTGGACGCAACTACCGTATTGAGCCGTAAAATTGCCGACTTAGGTATCTACCCTGCGGTGGATCCTTTGGATTCAACTTCACGTATCTTGACTCCGGCCATCGTTGGTGAAGCTCACTACAACACTGCGAACCGTGTTAAATTGATCTTACAACGTTATAAAGAATTGCAAGACATCATCGCCATCCTCGGTTTGGATGAATTAAGTGATGAAGACAAGCAAACTGTATCACGCGCTCGTAAAGTTCAACGTTTCTTGAGTCAGCCTTTCCACGTAGCTGAAGCCTTCACAGGTTTGAAAGGTGTGTTGGTACCAATTGAAGAAACCATCCGTGGTTTCAACATGATCATGGACGGTGAAGTGGATGAATATCCTGAAGCAGCGTTCAACTTGGTAGGTACTATTGACGATGCAATTGAAAAAGGTAAGAAATTGTTGGCTCAAGCTTCTTAATAAGCGGCCATCGTTCTTTCATTATCAATTGAATTAAACAAAACGAATGAAATTAGAAATATTAACACCCGAAAAAAAGCTCTTCAGCGATGAGGTATACGGCGTGCAAATGCCCGGCGTTACCGGTTTGTTTGAAGTGCTCGATCGCCACGCACCCTTAATCAGTGCGTTAACGGCGGGTAAGTTGAAAGTGTTGAAAGACAAAAACAACAACGAACTCAACTATACCATTCAAGGTGGTTTTGTGGAAGTATTGAATAATAATGTAACAGTACTGGTTGAAGGTGCTGTTCAGCTATAATATTTATTCTGACTGAGAGACCGAGTAAGAAAAGTTCCTGTGAATTATTGACAGTTTATCGAATCAGAACATTATCCACTAAAGAGAAACTCACTCCCGATAGCTCGCTATCGGGAGTTCTTTTTTAAGGCATTTGGGTAGTACGTATCCAATTTTGTCGTAATATTGAATACACATGGCGCAGCACCGACCGATTGTTTATAGAACTTCAGTTTCTGTTTTTTTCTTCTGTTGTGGACTCACGTTTGCTACCTGGGCTGCGCGCATTCCTAACATAAAAGATCAATTTCAGTTAGACGAGGCAGCTCTGGGCGCGGTACTTTTCATGCTTCCGTTTGGATCTTTGGTTGCATTGCCCATCGCCGGTTGGGCCGTTTCGCATTTTGGAAGTAGAATCATCACCTATCTATCCGCAATTTTATATGCAGCCTTTTTAGTAGCACTTGGGTATGCTCCTACAGTGGGATGGCTATCCGGATTCCTTTTCATGTTTGGTTTCTGGGGCGATGTGTTGAATATTTCGGTGAATACACAAGCATTGGAAGCACAGCAACAGTTTTATGAAAAGCCATTGATGAGTTCTTTCCATGGTCTATGGAGTATTGGTGCTTTAGGGGGAGCCTTCTTTGGAGGTTTGTTCATGAAAGCAAATACTACAACCGTATTTCATTTCAATACAATGGCAATTTTTATTGCTGTATTGGCTACATGCTTTCTTTTCTACATGGTGCCGAAAGATAAAATCAAAAGTGAAGAGCACAAGCTCTTTGCACTTCCCGATAAAAGCCTTCTGCTATTAGGCGCTATTTGCTTCTGTTGCGCGCTTTGTGAAGGAGCAATGGCCGACTGGAGTTCGCTTTACTACAAGCAAGTGGTAAACAACCTGAAAGCGGTAAGCACTACAGGATATACAGCCTTCGCATTTTGTATGGCTGCAGGTAGATTGATTGGAGATAAAGTAACCATTCGCCTCGGGTATAAAGGTGTGATGTTTCTTGATAGCTTTTTAATTTCTGCCGGATTGGCCCTTGCAATTTTTGCAGCTACTCCTATTGCTGTGATAATTGGATTTGGATTAGTTGGCTTCGGTGTTGCTACCATTATTCCGAATGTTTATTCCTTAGCCGGTCGTTCAAAAACCATGGCCCCTAGCACTGCTTTAGCAGCCGTGAGTACTTTGGGATTCTCCGGTTTTTTAATAGGGCCACCCATGATCGGTTTCATTGCTCATGAAACAGGCCTTCGATGGGCACTCATCACCGTTTTAATTTTGGGATTAGTAATTGCCCTGTTCAGTAGAAAAGTAAAAGAACCCGCTTAATTCAATTGCGGATCAATGGGGTAGTTGGCCATGCGCTCGTAATCGCCGCCTAATAATTTCAACGAATCTTTCCAAACCTGCTCACTGTCTTCTTGGAAAATAATTTTGCGATTAGACATTGCCGTTAGCCATGAATGTTCTTTCAGTTCATCGGTGAGTTGACCGGCGGCCCAACCGCTGTATCCGAGGAAGAAGCGGATTTGAGAAAGATCAATCTGATTGGTTTGGACCAGTTCCAGCGCCACTTCGAAATTGCCACCCCAATAAATATCACCATAAACTTGTTGGCAATCGGGAATAAGTTCGGGGCAGGTATGAAGAAAGTGAATGGTGTCTTGTTGCACCGGTCCGCCATTGTAAATGGGGATTTCAGGGTACACATCGGTTTCAATTAACTCGTGAAGAAAATAATCGAATTTCCGGTTGAGTACAAATCCAAAACTACCGGCTTCCTGGTGATCGCATAAGAACACCACCGTTCTACTGAAATTGGGATCTTTCAGAAACGGTTCTGCTATCAACAAAGCACCTGCGGTAGGCTGAATCATGCTACAAAATTAGGTAAATCGCCCCTTGCAAATCCGAAATCTTTGTTAAGTTGAATTCCCCTTATATGATAAAAGTATACAAACTGAATCCAAATAGTATATTTGTATGCTTCGAAACTCCTGCTTATTAGATAGATAGAACTACTGTGCTGAGATGTAACAAGAGGAGGAATTATGGGGCGAATAAAACAGTTTATTCCGTTGAAAAAGTTATTTCCGGTAATTATCACACTGATTACACTATCGCTTATTGGAACGATTTATATCCAGTACAACTGGTTGCGTATCATGCTTGCTGATAGACAGGAAGAGTTTTCCTGGAAAGTAGTAAGCGGCGTTATTGATGCCAGCCAACAATTGGTACAACAAAGAGGTGCCCTGCCTTCATTGAAGAATTTCCGCAGTCGCCCCGGTTTCGGCTTTCCTACCGATCAATTGCAAAATGAATTGATGAAACCCAGCGGTGTTGCTCAGAAATTCACGGAATTTGAAGTACAAGAGAAATTGAAACAGGCTTTCGGAAATCAAGGACTGCCCAAATTGAATTTTGAGTTTGCCATTATCAATACATCGTTGATGCGCTACGAAATGAAGACCAAGAATTTCGAACGCATGTTGGCAGAAAACAAATCCGATTCTACCCGAAATCTTGAAACTTACTACGAACTGCAGCCCGCGGAAGGAAGCGATTGGGAAAACTTAACCCCCAATGAAGAGATCGGTGTAATTGTACCCAATGTTAAGCGTATTGTATTGGAGCAAATGCGTTGGATGATCTTAGGTGCGATCTTCTTTACACTTATGATCATTGCTGCTTTTTCCGTTACCATCTATGCATTGATTCGTCAGAAAAAGCTCAGTGAAATCAAAAATGATTTCATTAATAATATGACTCACGAATTCAAGACGCCACTCGCTACCATATCCTTAGCAGTAGACGCCTTGAAGAATGAGAAGGTGATGAACGATAAGAGTAAAATGGATTATTTCCGCGACATCATCAAAGAAGAAAACAAGCGCATGAACAAGCATGTAGAAACTATTCTGCAAGCTGCTATAATGGATCGTCAGGAAATCACCCTCAATAAGATGCCTCTTAGTACGCATGAGATTTTGGAAGACATCATCGACCATCACCAATTGCAACTACACGATAAAGGCGCCGATGCAGAATTGCATTTAAACGCAGAATTAGATAAAGTAGATGCGGATCCTGTGCATTACAGAAATCTCTTGAGTAATTTGGTTGACAATGCGATCAAGTATTCGAAAGAAAACCTTCTCATAAAGATCTATACTATAAATACCGGCAAGTCTATTCAAATTAAGATTGAAGACAATGGTATTGGTATGAACAAAGAAACGGTGAAACGTATCTTTGAAAAATTCTACCGCGCACACACCGGTAACGTTCACAATGTGAAAGGTTTCGGTTTAGGATTGAGCTATGTAAAAGCTATGACCGACGCGCATGGCGGCAAAATTAAGGTAGAATCCGCCGTAGGAAAGGGCTCTACGTTTACTTTAGAGTTTCCGTTGTTGCAAGATCAGAACGCTTAAACAAGCATCCGTCTCCATAACTAAGAAATCTAAATTCGTTCTCCAACGCAAATTCATAGACTTCCTTCCAACGGGGTCCAATGAATGCGGCTACTAATAACAACAAGGTAGATTCCGGTTGGTGAAAATTGGTCACCAAATAATCCACCATTTTAAAGGAATAGCCCGGTGCAATAATGATCTGGGTAGTAGTAAGCAAGCGATTGGTTTGATAACGGTCCATCCAATTCAGTATCGCCTTTAATGCATCCGATTTTGCACTCATTCCCGCATTGTTCTCATAAGCCACCCACTGATCAAGCGCTATATTATTGTGTGAAGTATCTGGGTTCTTCACTAGTTTTTCTCCAATCCAATAGATCGACTCTAGGGTACGCATACTGGTGGTGCCTACAGCAATTAAAGGCGCGCTGTTCTCTAATAATTGCTCAATCAAACTCCTGTTTACATCAATGAATTCGGCATGCATTTCATGGGTTTCCATAGTGGCTGCTTTTACCGGTTTGAATGTGCCGGCTCCTACATGCAGTGTTGTATAAGCGATATCGATACCTGATTGTTTCAGCTCATTGAGTAATTCAGGAGTGAAGTGCAAACCCGCTGTGGGAGCGGCTACAGAACCTTCTGTGTTAGCATAAACGGTTTGGTAGCGATTGCTGTCTTCTTTCGAAATCGTTCTTTTTATATACGGAGGCAAGGGGATTTTTCCGCAAGCATGCAGTATTTCAGCAAAGCTTAAATGTGCCGGACTCCATTCGAATTTCACACAAAAACTATCTCCTCTTTTTTCAACAAAAGAAGCTTGTAATGTAGTGGCAACACCTTGGTATTCGACCGTACATTCCAATAATTGACCCGGTTTCCATTTCGAAGCGCCGCCAATGAGGCAATGCCAATACACAGAACCGCAGGTACTCATACCTGTTACAATATCGGGGATGGAGGGATCGGGCTCAAGGCAGAAAATCTCAATGGTGGCACCCGTAGCTTTTTTGAACAGCAATCTGGCTTCTACCACTTTGGTGTCATTGAACACCATCATTGCCGGATGAGGAAGGTGTTGATTGATTTGGTGGTAATTACTGATTTCAAACGATGTTCCGGTATAAACTAACAATTTGGAATCATCACGTTTTGCCAGTGGTTGAAAAGCAATTTTTTCAGTAGGCAAATGATAGGTAAAGTCCTTGATGGACAAGTGTTTTGGGTGCATAAAAGAGGCAGCAAACAGCCGCGTTTTAGTAAGGGGCAAAGATAGAGGGGGAATTAATAATTAAGAATTAAATAATTAAGGAATTAATAATGGAACAGGAGAATACAGGAACGAGGATGAGAGGAGACGAGGATAGAGGAAATACAGAGAAAGAAGAGGGAGAAGAACAGGGGGGACACAGGAAGGGAGGAAAAGAGGAGACGAGGAGCGAGGAAAGACAAAAAAGAACAAGGGGAAGAACAGGGGGGAAATCCAGGAGAGAGGAAGCGAGGATGAGGATGCTGGTTTTGTGCAGTAAAAGCAGTCGAGTTTATCCCGTGAGGAAGGATACGGGACAGGCGAAGCCGTTGCGGGAAGCGAGGAAATACGGAGAGGGTGCCAACGCTGCGAAAACGCTGCGGTCGCTGCGCCGTTGCGGTAAAAAGACTTTGGAAAAGCAACAAGAATCGCTCTAACCACCTGAAAAACCATCACTTAGAGAAAAGTGCGCGATTTCATGCAAGAAATAGGCCTTTTGTTCACTCAAAAATGGCTGAAAACTACTTTTTTGAAAATTTCATCTTCCCGAAAGTCGCGTTCCATCACTGTTTTAGCGGTAATCCACAGCTTATGCACCGCAATCCACAGGAAATACACCAATTGAAGGTGTATAACTGAGCTCAAATTCAATACAGACAAAGATTTGGAGCCTCTTTCCACTTGTGGAAAAATTAAGAGTTCCCGAATTTGGGTTGAAAGTGGGAAAAAGTGTTATTTTGTGTCAATTCTAGGATATAACAGTGCAATTAATTGTAAATGATTGGTTTTCTCGGCGAATACGAAGCAACGGTGGACGCTAAAGGGCGTTTCCTTCTTCCGGTCGGCTTTAAAAAGCAGCTATCGGAAGCCGACAACCAATTTGTGATTAGTCGTGGTTTCGAAAAATGCCTCACGTTGTATCCGATGAAAAGTTGGGAGCCCATATTCGCGGAAATAAGTAAACTGAATGATTTTGATCCCAAAGTTCGTGAATTCCGCAGATATTTTTTGAATGGGGCTACAACGGTGGAGTTAGACAGTGCCGGAAGATTGTTACTTCCGGGAAATTTAAGAGAACATGCCGGGTTGGAGAAAGACATTGTGTTAGTGGCGGCTATGAATAAAATAGAAATCTGGGATAAGAGTAAGTACCAACAGTTCTTTGAATCGTTTTCACCGGAATCGTTCAGTCAATTAGCTGAGCAGGTGATGACCGGCAGTAAAACACCCAACGCATAGTTATGAGTGACGGTGTTTACCATGTACCGGTTTTGTTGAAAGAGGTAATCGAGGGGTTGGATATTCAACCCGATGGAGTGTATGTAGATGTGACCTTTGGCGGTGGCGGACATTCGCGAGCCATTCTTCAACAGTTATCACCAAAAGGCCGATTGATTGTATTTGACCAGGATGCCGATGCGCAACAAAATGTACCCGTTGATGATCGTATTCTTTTTGTTCCGCACAATTTCAGACACTTGAAACGCTTTCTTCGATTGCATCAAGTGCCCCCTGTGCAAGGCATACTGGCCGATTTAGGAGTGAGTAGTCATCAATTTGATGAAGCGAGTCGCGGGTTCTCCATCCGTTTTGATGCGCCGCTTGACATGAGAATGGATCAGCGCGCCGAAACAACCGCCTTTGATGTAGTAATGAGTTATTCTGCTGCACAATTGCACAAGTTGTTCGAACAATACGGCGAAGTAACCAATGCAAAAACACTGGCCAATACCATTGTACAGCAACGCGACAAAGTATCGCTCAAAACCATTGAGAACTTCAAACAAGCACTCCATTCCGTAGTGAAAGGGAATCCAAACAGGTACTTTGCCCAGGTATTTCAAGCCTTACGAATTGAAGTGAATGATGAGCTCGGCGCATTGAAGGAATTGCTCACGCAAATCCCCGAAGTGCTCGCCCCAGGCGGAAGAGCCGCTATCATTACCTTCCATTCGCTGGAAGACAGGATTGTAAAAAATTATTTCAAGAAAGGATTATTTGAGGAAGTAGAAGATACAAACCCCTTTGGACAAGATACCAACAAAGCTCCCCTTACTGTAGTTACAAAAAAACCAATTGTTCCCTCCGAAAAGGAACAAAAAGAAAACCCGCGCAGTAGAAGCGCCAAGCTTCGTATTGCCGTCAAGTGATAAAAAACTTGAGATTGTAATATCCTGTTGATGACCATCAACTACAAAAAAGCTGTGGTTGTATGATGAATAATCGTATAACCGCTATCGTTAGATAGAAATGGAAACGCCTGAACAACAAACAGAAGTGAAAAAAGAAGGACGTCGCTTGTTTAATTACAAGTGGATCGTTAAGAATGTTCCGTTCTTCTTGTTTCTGAGTGTACTGGCAGTGGTGTATATCTATAATGGACATTATGCCACCAAAACCATTCGAAACGTGAACAAACTCACCAAGGAAGTAAAAGACTTGGAGAGTGAATACAAAACACTGAAAAGTGATGTGCTCTTTCAAAGTAAACAAAGTGAAATGGCAAAAGCCGTTCAATCGCTTGGTTTGAAAGAATTGACCGCACCACCGATGGTTTTGAAAGATTCAATAGCACCTTAAAAGACCGGCCCGCGAGCATGGAAGTTAAAAAGGACATACTGTGGAGAGTGTACTTATCCTTTATCGGGATAGCCGTGTTCGGGGTAGTGATCATCGGTCGCGCTGTTTACATCCAACAAGTACAAGGTGATACTTGGAGGGAAATGGCGAAAGAACAACAACAAAAGATATTTGACATCAAGGCTGAACGAGGTAGTATTTATAGCGAAGACGGAAGCATGCTAAGCACTTCCATTCCTTACTACGATATCTACATCGATTTTGCAGCCGACGGATTGCGCCAGAAAGGAGGAAAGATCTTTAAAGACAATGTTGATTCACTCTGCTATTATATGGCAGCTTTCTTCAAAGACAAATCAGCAGCGGAATACAAAAAACCGATGTTGGTGGGTTACAAGAAGAAGAATCGATATTTCTTACTAAGAAAGAACATCTCGTTTCGTGAGTATCAGGAAATCAAGAAATTTCCGCTCTTAAAATTGGATCCTAACAAAGGCGGTATGATTGTTCAAGCCAATAGCAAGCGATTGATGCCTTTCGGTTTGCTGGCGAATAGAACCATTGGATTGTCGAGAGCTTTTGTGGATTCGAATGGAGAGACCCGCACCATGAACGTTGGATTGGAATACACTTACGATTCAGTGCTGAAAGGTGAAGGTGGAAAACGATTGATGCAGAAATTATCTCCTGGTGTGTATGTTCCTGTAGAAGGGTCTGAAATAGAACCTGAACACGGAAAAGACATTATCACCACCATCAACGTAAACATTCAAGACATCGCAGAGCAAGCATTGTACAGTGTGTTGAAAGAAAATGAATGTGAATATGGAACCTGCATTGTGATGGAAGTGGCAACGGGGAAGATAAAAGCGATGGCTAACCTTGGAAGAACCTCTAAGGGCGACTATACAGAAGATCTTAATTACGCGATACGCACATCAGAACCGGGATCTACTTTCAAATTGGCTACTATGTTGGCCTTGTTGGAAGACAAACAGATCAATCTGAACTCTACTGTGGATTTAGAGGGAGGTCAATGGAAAGTAGGAGGCAGAACGGTTTTCGATTCAGAGGAGCACGGTTTAAGAGTGGTGACAATGAAGCAAGCGTTTATGGCGAGTTCAAATGTGGCTATGGCAAAAATGGCGGTGGCGCATTATACCAAAGATCCGATTCAGTTCATTGACCATTTGAAACGTTTGAGATTGCACGAGTACAGCGGTGTTGATTTAAAAGGAGAAACACCTCCTATTATCAAAACACCAAAGTCGAGAACTTGGAGTGCTACTTCTTTGCCTTGGATGGCTTTTGGATATGAAGTAGCGGTGAGTCCCTTACAAACACTGATGTTGTACAACGCAGTTGCGAACAGGGGAACAATGATGAAACCCTATTTGGTAAACGCAATTCAGAAAAATGGAGAAACCGTCCAACAGTTTGAACCGGAAGTGTTGGTCGATAAAATAGCCAGTGAGCAAACCATTCAGCTCTTGAAGGAAAGTTTGAATGGAGTTTGTAACGAAGAAGGTGGAACCGGCTATAAGCTCTTTTTAGGTGCGCCATATAAAGTAGCGGGTAAAACCGGAACTGCCTTGATGGCCAATGGAAACAAAGGATATTCAGAACATATTTATCAAAGCTCCTTTGCCGGATATTTCCCTGCCGATGCTCCCAAATACAGTTGCATTGTGGTAGTGCGAAATAAACCCTTCGCAAAGAAATATTATGGTGCTGCAGTTGCAGGCCCTGTATTTAAAACACTGGCTGATAAATTATATGCGCTGGATGCAGGATACAAAGACAATCCGTTTCAAATGCCCGCCAAAAAAGACAGTAGTACTTATTTGTTTGCCGGTGCTACAGATGAACTGAGTTTGGTAGCAAAAACATTGGGATTGAATTGGCTCGATAGTTCGCAAGCACAATCATGGGGCCGTTTCTACGCACTTGAAGGGAAATCGGTTTTGAGAGGTCAGGAACTAGATAAACAGAAAATGCCGGATGTGAGAGGAATGGGGTTGAAAGATGCATTGTTCTTATTGGAAACAGTGGGATTGAAAGTGACAGTTAAAGGAAGAGGAAAAGTAGTACTACAAAGTGTAGCTCCGGGAACAACCCTTCAGAAGCAACAAGTGGTTCAACTGGAATTAAATTAACGATCATGGCTTTATTACAAGATATCTTATACAAGTCAGGAATAAGAGCGGTACAGGGGAGCACAGATATTGAAGTAAACAGCATTGTAATTGATTCAAGAAAAGTAACCCAAGGGTCTCTTTTCATAGCAATAAAAGGAGTGGCCACCGATGGTCATGCGTTCATTGAAAAAGCAATAACAGCCGGAGCAGCAGCGGTAATAGTTGAGAACATGCCCGATCATGTGAAGGAGGGTGTAACCTATGTTCAAGTGGAAGACAGTTCTTATGCAGCAGGCATTATTGCACACGAGTTCTACGGACGACCTACAGATCGCCTCGAACTTGTAGGAGTAACGGGTACCAATGGTAAAACCACCATCGCTACCATGTTATTCAAGCTCTTTAGTCAATTGGGGTATACCTGCGGACTGGTAAGCACGGTTCAAAATCAAATTGCTGATACCGTTTTACCCAGTACCCATACCACTCCCGATGCTGTTTCACTCAATGCATTGTTGAAACAGATGGTAGAAAGCGGCTGCAGCCATGTGTTCATGGAAGTAAGCTCACATGCAGTTCACCAACATCGGATTGCCGGACTGAGATATGCAGGGGGCGTGTTTAGTAATATCACACACGATCACCTTGATTATCATAAAACCTTTGATGAATACATCAGGGTAAAAAAAATGTTCTTTGACGGATTGCCTGCAGATGCATTTGCAATCACTAATGCCGACGACAAGCGAGGAGCTGTAATGCTGCAAAATACTGCAGCCAAAAAGCTCAGCTACAGTTTGAAAACCATGGCCGATTTCAAGGGCAAAATTCTTGAAAATGGACTCACAGGTTTGATGATGAGTGTGAACGATCAAGAAGTACACTTCAGATTGATTGGCGAATTCAATGCCTACAATCTACTCGCAGTTTATGGAGCCGCAGTTGAACTGGGCGCTGATAAACAAGAAGTGTTACGCGTGTTGAGTATGACCACCGGCGCAGAAGGAAGATTCGATTATTTCGTTTCAGCCCGACAAGCCATCATCGGAATTGTAGATTACGCACACACGCCCGACGCATTGTTGAATGTACTAGCAACGATTAAAAATTTACGTAAAGGTTCTGAACAAATCATTACTGTGGTGGGATGCGGTGGCGATAGAGACAAAACCAAAAGACCCATTATGGCTGAAGTAGCCTGCGAACACAGTGATAGAGTGGTGCTTACCTCTGATAACCCCAGAACGGAAGACCCGGCTGAAATTTTGAAAGACATGGAAGCCGGATTGAATACCGCAGCGAAAAGAAAGGCGCTCAGTATTCTCGATCGTAAAGAAGCCATCAAAGTAGCGGTGAACCTGGCACAACCCGGCGACATCATACTGGTTGCAGGCAAAGGACATGAAAAGTATCAAGACATCAACGGAGTGAAACATCCCTTCGATGATAAACAAGTGCTGAGAGAAATTATGGCACTGCTTGATCGATAAAAAGAATAACGCGGACGGTTATATACACCGGGACGGTTGGGGTGGAGCGATTGGAAAACAATTTGTACCACAGAACAAAGGTTCGCTCCCTCCATAGCCCGGAAAACAAAGACAAAACAACATGCTATATCACATCACAGACTGGCTCATTAAAGCAGGGATTAAATTCCCCGGAAGTGCACTCTTCCAATTCATTACTTCAAGAGTAATGTTGGCAGTGATCTTCAGTCTGGTGATTTCAGCGGTTTTTGGCAAAAAGTTCATTGAATACTTACGTAAAAAGCAGGTAGGCGAAACCGTAAGAGATTTGGGTTTGGCAGGCGAGCAACAAAAAAAGGGAACACCTACAATGGGCGGGTTTATTATTATCCTAGCCATTTTGATCCCAACCTTATTGTTAGCCGATTTGAACAAAGCTTATATCCGACTTATGATCTTTGCAACTATTTGGTTGGGATTAATCGGATTTATCGATGATTATTTGAAACTCCGTGCTAAAAAAATGGCACAAAAAGAAGGAGTGGCTTATAAAAAAGGAGACAAAGATGGACTGGCCGGATGGTTTAAGATATTAGGTCAAGTGGTATTGGGAATTGTGGTGGCTTCAGTATTGCTCTTTAACAAGAATACCAAAGCGTGGCGCGAATACACTGGTGCTGTAAAACCGGGCGATTCTACCATCATTGTGAAAAATTTCGATGGCAAAACAAAATACTTTGTAGAAGCCAAAGAGCCGATCACAACCATTCCCTTTGTTCGCACGCACGAATTCAACTATGCGAAATTATTACCTGAAGCAGTAAGAGCATTCAATTGGTTGCTGTACATCGTAATAGTTGTATTCATTATTACGGCGGTGTCGAACGGTGCGAATATCACCGATGGTATTGATGGATTGGCGACAGGCGTGAGTGCTGTAATTGGAGCTTGTTTGGGGGTGTTTGCTTATGCCAGTGGAAACTTCCGATTTGCAGAGTATCTGAACATCATGTACATCCCGAATTTGGGTGAATTGAGTGTATACATTGGTGCCTTAATTGGGGCTTGTATTGGATTTCTCTGGTACAATTCCTTCCCCGCCCAAGTGTTTATGGGCGATACCGGAAGTTTGATGTTGGGAGGTGTGATTGCTTCACTGGCCATTATTGTAAGAAAAGAATTGTTGATACCGATATTCTGTGGTGTGTTCTTAGTAGAGAATTTGAGTGTAATGATTCAGGTGAGTTATTTCAAATACACCAAGAAAAAATATGGTGAGGGGCGAAGGGTGTTTCTGATGAGTCCATTGCATCACCATTATCAAAAATTAGGCTACCACGAATCAAAAATAGTAACGCGGTTTTGGATTGTGACAGTGCTTTGTGTAGTGTTTGCTATTGTTACCCTGAAGATACGATAAGAAAAACTGATTACTGAAAAACCACGGCTCGCAATCTGTCCCAACGAAGATCACCATCATAGTTACAAGAGATTGTGGTGCAGTAGAAAATTTCAAACTATTGAAGAACCCCCGTAATCCGACTACCCGATCAGTAAAAAGTAGTACGTATGAAGAAGCGTTTGGTAATTCTGGGTGCAGGTGAAAGTGGAGTAGGTGCAGCCTTGTTGGGCAAACAACAAGGGTATGATGTGTTTGTTTCCGATGGCGGAAGAATGAAAGAAGTGTATAAGAATGAACTGGAAGCAAATGAAATTGCCTACGAAGCAGGAACCCACACCGAAGCATTGATTCTGAACGCCGATGAAGTGATGAAAAGTCCCGGTATTCCTGAAAAGAACGAATTGGTCAAGAAAATTCGAAAGCAAGGAATCCCGATCATCAGCGAAATCGAATTCGCGTACCGCTACAAAGGAAACAGCAAGATCATTGGAATTACAGGTAGTAATGGAAAAACAACCACTACTTCGCTCATTCATCACATCTGTAAACACGGTGGACTGGATGTTGCGCTAGTGGGAAACATTGGGTACTCTTTTGCGAAGCAAATTGCGGAGGATCCTAAACCCTGGTATGTTGCTGAAATCAGCAGTTTCCAGTTAGATGATATCCAATACTTCCGTCCCGATGTAGCTGTTCTTACCAATATCAGTGAAGACCACCTGGATCGCTACGATTACAAATTCGAAAATTACATCAGCAGTAAGTTTCGGATTACTATGAATCAAACCGCAGAAGATACATTCATCTACTGTGAAGACGATCCGGTTACCATGCAATTCATCCGGAACTATACCATAAAATCTAACCCACTTCCCATTACAATGAATAAAGACTTAAACAAAGGCGCCTCAATCAGAAACGGATTCATGACCGTTGCCGCAGGAGATGAACGTGTGCAAATGAGTATCTATGATTTCGCTCTGAAAGGAAAACACAATCAGTACAACACTATGGCAGCAGGTTTGGCAGCGGCAACTGTGGGTATACGCAAAGAAAAAATTCGCGAAGCAATTTCCAGCTTCGAAAACTATCCTCATCGAATGGAAGCAGTGGCTACTATTCGTGGAGTAGAATTCATCAATGATAGTAAAGCTACCAATGTAAACAGTACTTGGTATGCTTTGGAAAGCATGACCAAGCCAACCGTATTGATTTTGGGTGGGGTAGATAAAGGGAACGATTATACTTTATTGGATGAATTGGTGGCCGAAAAAGTAAAAGCCATTGTTTGTTTGGGATCTGATAACAAAAAAATTCACGAAGCTTTTCAAGGAAAAGTTCCGGTGATCATGGATACTACCAGCGCTGAAGAAGCCGTGTTTGCTTCCTTCCGCTTGGCAGAGAAAGGAGATGTGGTATTGTTGAGTCCGGCTTGCGCCAGCTTCGACTTGTTTAAGAACTATGAAGATCGTGGCGATCAGTTTAAACTGGCTGTTCGCAACTTATAAGAATGAACGAATTCAATCCGATACAAACGCCTTCACTGAAAGGAATTACAGAGAAGACAAAAGGCGACAAAGTAATTTGGGCGCTGGTATTGGTATTGGCACTGGTTTCTTTGTTGGTGGTTTACAGTTCCACCGGTTTATTGGCATACAAGTACAATAGAGGCAACACTGAAGTGTATTTGTTTAAACAGATCGTCTTCATCTCTATTGGCTTAGGGGTTATTTATTTTTCACACCGAGTGAATTATAAAATTTACTCCAGTATAGCGAGAGTACTGTTTTTAATTTCGGTTCCCTTGCTAGTTTATACTTTGTTCTTTGGAGTTAGTTTGAATGAAGGAAGTAGATGGATTCGCCTTCCATTGATCAACCTTACATTTCAAACTTCCGATTTGGCGAAACTGGCACTGTTTATGTACCTCGGGCGATTGCTGAGTAAGAAGCAAGATGTGATCAAGGATTTTAGAAAAGGATTTCTTCCGGTGATCATTCCCGTTATCATTACCTGTGTATTGATTGCTCCGGCGAATTTGTCAACAGCATTGTTGACCGGCGCTACCAGCATGTTGCTCCTGTTTATCGGTCGTGTGAGTATGAAACATTTGACGGCAACCATTGGACTGGCATTGATCCCTGTTAGCTTTTTAGTGATCACTGCAATTGTGTATTACGATAAGGAAGAAGGCCGATGCAAGGACCTTCCTGCGTTATTGGAGATTGCAAGGATGCCTACTTGGATCAAACGTGTTCAGAATTTTATATACGATAGTAAGCAAGTAGATAAAGACGAGAACTATCAGGTAAATCAGGCAAAGATTGCTATAACAAAAGGTGGAATTATGGGATTAGGGCCGGGTAATAGTGAACAACGCAACTTTTTACCCCATCCCTACTCTGACTTCATATATGCAATTATTATTGAGGAGTATGGAATTGTGGGAGGAGCATTCATTGTGTTGGTGTATTTGTTGTTCTTGTTTCGAAGCATTCGGATTTTTAGAAAATGCCCTTATGCATTTGGTGCTTTTCTGGCTTTGGGGTTGAGTTTTACGCTTGTGATACAGGCGTTGATCAATATGGCAGTAGCAGTGAATTTGTTTCCGGTAACCGGAGTTACACTTCCACTGGTGAGTATGGGCGGTAGTTCTTTCTTGTTTACTTGTTTTGCAATCGGAATTATTCTGAGTGTTGCAAGAAATGTAGAGCAACAAGAATCTCCCGAGCAATTGAATCAAACACAAAACCCTGCAGTAGCATGAGTATGAAACCGAGAGTGATAATGGCAGGAGGGGGCACGGGTGGACATATATTTCCGGCCATTGCAATTGCCAATGCCATTAAAAAATTGAATCCGGAGGCAGAGATCTTATTCATCGGTGCCAAAGGAAAAATGGAAATGGAAAAAGTTCCGCAAGCAGGGTATAGAATTGAGGGCTTAGACATTGCGGGTTTCAATAGAAGTTCTTTGATAAAAAATCTGGGATTGCCTTTTAAGTTGATCCGCAGTTTTTTCCAAGTAAGAAGCATATTCAGCTCTTTTCAACCCACAGCGGTTGTAGGAGTAGGAGGCTACTCTAGTTTTCCGGTGCTTCGCTTTGCCCAATCGAAAGGTATTCCAACTTTCATTCACGAAGCGAACTCTTTTGCGGGAAAATCGAACATGCTTCTAGGAAAGAAAGCGACCCTGGTTTTTACCGGAACCGATGGCATGGAGAAATTTTTTCCGGCTGAGAAAATTCGTGTAACGGGAAATCCTGTTCGTTCTAATTTATTACAAACTGCCATGGATCGTGCTACTGCTGTTCGTCATTTTGGATTGGATCCGGCCTTCGCAACAGTGCTGGTTACCGGTGGTAGTTTGGGAGCGAGAGGCATCAATGAGGCCATTGCCAACAATCTGGACCAGCTTATTGGTAAAGACGCACAATTGATTTGGCAAACCGGAAAGCCGTTTTTGAATCAGGCAAAAGAAGCGGTAAAAGGGTTGAGTCGCATTTGGGTGAATGATTTTATTACTGAAATGGACATTGCTTATGCCGCTGCCGATATTGTTGTTTCTCGTGCAGGCGCCATGGCACTCGCTGAATTAGCAGTTGTGAAAAAGCCGGCAGTATTGGTGCCGTATCCATTAGCAGCAGAAGACCATCAAACGGTGAATGCTAAACGACTGGTTGATAAGCAAGCAGCCATCATGGTGGCTGACGCAGACGCTAAAGACAAACTGGTACTACAGATTCGCAAATTGGTAGATGATACGGCTTTGAGAAGTTTTTATAGAACACATATTGCGAAGCTGGCCATTACCGATGCTGATACTGTGGTAGCAAAAGCAATTTTGGAAAAAAGTACGGGGGCGTAGACATGAGTACAGATGCGAACAAGAAAGAAGTGATTTATTTCATCGGTATAGGTGGAATTGGAATGAGTGCCTTGGCACGATACTTCAAGTTCCACGGAAATAAAGTGAGTGGATACGATAAAACAGCCACAGTACTTACAAAGCAATTAGAGGCAGAAGGAATTGAGGTACACTATGAAGAGAACTTGGAGTTGATCCCAAAGCAACCGGACGTGATCGTTTACACACCGGCCATTCCTGCAGCTCATAAAGAACTGCAGTATTATAAGGAGCAAGGATTTCAATTGCTCAAACGCTCTGAAGTATTGGGATACATCACTAACAAGGCCTTCAATATTTGTGTGGCAGGAACGCATGGAAAAACCACTACCACTACCATGGTAGCCCATATACTAAGAGACAGCGAATATGGTTGCAACGCGTTTTTAGGTGGAATAGCCGCCAATTATAATAGCAATTATTGGAGCCATGAACGAAATGTGTGTGTGGTAGAAGCAGATGAGTACGATCGTAGTTTTTTGAAATTGAGTCCTGATATCGCCATCATCACCGCCATGGATCCCGATCATTTGGATATCTACGGAACACCGGAAGCAATGGAAGAAAGTTTTATTGAGTTTTCTTCCAAGCTAAAAAAAGATGGCTTGTTGATCAGCAAATACGGACTAAAGCGCGGTGCTGAATTGAAAGGGCCTCATCATTGGACCTATCATCGTGAAGACAGTCGCGCCGATGTGTATTCAAAGAATCGAATCTTGGAGCAAGGTGGGTATCGATTTGATGTAGTGATCAACGGAGCTGAAATAACAGACATTTATCTCCCCATGGGAGGTTTGCATAATGTAGAAAATGTGACGGCAGCCATAGCGGTAGCACATTTTCTAGGGATTACAGATGAAAAGATTCGAGCTGCCGTAAGTTCTTTTAAAGGAGTAAAGAGAAGATTTGAGTACATCATTCGTACAGAAGAATTGGTAGTGGTGGATGATTACGCACACCATCCGGAAGAGTTGCATGCTTTGATCAGCAGTGCCAAAAATCTCTTCCCCGACTATACCTGTACCGTGTTGTTTCAACCACATCTTTTCACCCGAACCAGAGATTTTATCGATGGTTTTGCAAGCGTGTTAAGTGAAGCGGATGAAACGGTGTTGCTGCCCATTTATCCGGCACGCGAACTGCCTATTGAAGGAGTGACCAGTGATTGGTTATTGTCGAAATTGACCAATAAGCAACACTTCTTACTTGAGAAAAATGCGGTAGTAGATTGGGTGAAAAAGAACAAGAAGGAAAAACAATTGATCATCATAGCGGGGGCCGGTGATATTGACACACTGGTGCTGCCCATTAAAGAAGCATTGGAAGCCTGATGGCACTATCGAAGAAAATAAGGAAGATTTTGGTGATTGGTTTTTGGCTGATCATAAGTGCAGGAGTAATAGTGTTGTTAGTAGCAGCTGTAAAAGGGAAACAACAGAAAACCTGCAGTGGAT
The DNA here is from genome assembly GCA_002385265.1 of Chitinophagaceae bacterium UBA3961. GTDB lineage: Bacteria > Bacteroidota > Bacteroidia > Chitinophagales > Chitinophagaceae > Endoryza > Endoryza foliicola. The sequence goes on along the minus strand of DGDD01000092.1, from coordinate 7,424 downwards.
TCGAAATTCAGATCAATGGCGATGATCAACAGCTCTTTGTAGATAAAGCGATGATATCAAAAGTGGTATTGTCGAAAGGTACCGTAACCGGTAAGCCCATGGATCAATTCGACCTAAAGGCAATTGAAGAACTTTTAAAGAAGAATGTTTGGATTGCGAAGGCAGATCTCTTCTTCGATAACAGTCAAAAATTACAAGTGCGCATTGTGGAACGTCAACCCATTGCACGAGTGTTTACTGGCTTGGGCAATAGTTTCTTTATCGACAGCTCTTTGACAAAACTCCCTATTGGAGAAAAGTTTCCGGTGAAGCTACCTGTGTTCACAGGTTTTCCCGGAGAAAAAAATAAATGGACCGCTTCAGATAGCTTGGTATTGAACGGTATGAAACAAATTACCGGTTATCTCGAAAAGCATCCATTTTGGGCTGCGCAAGTAGCGCAGATCGACATCAACAGCGCTCATGAATTTGAACTGATTCCTACACTCGGCAATCATGTCATTGAATTGGGAGATGGTTCTGATGTTGATTCAAAATTCAACCGCCTCTGGCAGTTTTATACTCAAGTGCTCACCAAAACCGGATTGAACTATTACGAACGTGTGAAAGTTCAATACTTGGGACAAGTAGTAGGAGTGAAAACCGCAAGTGCGGCTAGTAAAGCCGATTCAATTCAAGCAATACGAAATGTAGAGCAATTGATTCGCGATGTGCAACTGGAACACGAACGCATGATCAGTGCCGATAGCACCCAAGCAGTTCCTGTTCAACAAAATTAGTCAACTGAAAAACCCATGATAATTCGTTTCAGCTGAGCCCAAAAAAGAATGAAAATCCTGTAAAGTTCAACCAATGAAAGACCCTTCACCCTATGAAGTGAAGCATCCGGAACACTAAAGAAAACAACGGTACAAGTATTTACTAACAACAACAACAACTAAAAACGGATAATCTATGAACAACGAGCAACAACCTATTATTGTAGGTTTAGACATCGGTACAACCAAAATTGCTGCCATTGCCGGTCGTAAGAACGAGTACGGCAAACTAGAGATCATTGGCTTTGGTAGAGCCAATAGCAATGGTGTGAAACACGGGCAAGTGTTGAACATTGACGAAACCATCAAGGCCATTCAAATGGCGTTGGAAAACTGCTACGCTTCTAACCCTGATTTAGAGATCGGCGAAGTGTATGTAGGTATTGCAGGTCACCATATCAAGAGTCTTCAAACAAGAGGAGACATGGTGCGCCAAGACACAAACGACGAAATCACACAACGTGAAATTGATCAGTTGATCAATGATCAGTACAAAACATATATTCCTGCCGGAGATCAAATCATCGATGTAATTCCTCAAGAATTCACTGTTGATAATTTCCAGAACATTCCCAACCCTATTGGATACGGTGGTGTAAAAATTGGTGCAAATTTCCACATCATTACTGGTGACAAAAACGCCATTCGTAACATCAATCGTGCAGTTGAGAAAAGTGGTCTGAGAACAAAAGACCTCGTATTGCAACCTTTGGCTTCTGCTGCTGCAGTTATGGGGCAAGAAGATTTAGAAGCAGGTGTTGCCATTGTAGACATCGGTGGTGGCACTACTGACCTTGCTGTATTCTACGAAGGTATTTTGAAGCATACGGCTGTAATTCCTTTTGGTGGTGAGAACATTACCAATGATATCAAAACAGGATTGGGTGTGTTGAAAACACAGGCGGAGCAAATGAAAGTTCAGTTCGGAAGTGCGTTGGCAAATGAAGCAAAAGCGAATGCCTACATCACTATTCCCGGTTTGAGAGGAATGCCTGCAAAAGAAATCAGTGTAAAAAACCTGGCCAATATCATTCAAGCTCGTATGAGTGAGATCATGGATTTTGTTACCTACCATTTGAAACAAGTGGGATTGGATAACAGAATGTTGAATGGTGGTGTGGTGTTGACCGGTGGTGGTTCTCAATTGAAGCACTTGATTCAATTAACAGAATATGTAACCGGTTTGAATGCGCGCATCGGATATCCTACCGAGCATTTGGCTGCAGGTCATATCGACGAGTTGGCAAAACCAATGTATGCAACTTGTTTGGGATTGATCTTGAAAGGTTACGACGATTACGAACACAACCGCAAACAATTCGAAACATCGTATAAGAAAGTGGCTGTTCCTAGTAGCTTGTTGCAAGATGAAGCGGAGGTTGAAACCGAAGTGGAAACAACAGAAGCTGTAAATGAAAAGGCCATGAAAGAACGCAAAGGCATGAGAGATTTCTGGGGCAAATTCAAACACAGTTTAATTGAACTGTTCAACGAAGAAGAAGACAAAGCACTGTAATAGCCCTATACTAACCATTAAATTTTAACCGATTCAACGGAATCAGAAATTGAAGACTATGATCCATTTTGATTTGCCCAAAGAAAAATCCTCTATCATAAAAGTGATTGGTGTAGGTGGCGGCGGAAGCAACGCTGTTAACTACATGTACAGTCAGAACATTGAAGGCGTCAACTTTATTATTTGCAATACCGATGCTCAGGCTATTGCAACCAGTAATGTGCCCAATAAAGTGCAACTCGGTCCACACCTTACACAAGGGTTGGGTGCAGGTGCCAATCCAGAAATTGGTCGCCAGGCTACCGAAGAAAGTTTGGAAGAGATCCGTCGCATTTTGGAAGTAAACACGAAGATGGCCTTTATCACTGCCGGAATGGGTGGTGGTACCGGAACAGGTGGTGCTCCTATCATTTCTAAGATCTGTAAAGATTTGGGAATTCTTACGGTAGGGATTGTTACCACTCCGTTCTCCTATGAAGGAAAGAAACGTCAATTACAAGCAGAAGAAGGCATTCGCACCTTGAAGCAATATGTAGATACCTTGTTGGTGATCAGTAACGATAAATTGCGTCATCAGTTTGGTAACCTCAAAATGAAAGAAGCGTTTGGTAAAGCTGATAACGTGTTGGCTACTGCCGCAAAATGTATCACAGATGTGATCAACAGCACCGGTCAAATCAACGTTGACTTTGCCGATGTATGCACTGTTATGAGAAACGGTGGTGTGGCTATTTTGGGTAGTGCCAGTGCAAAAGGTGAGAACCGTGCACAATTGGCAATTGAAGAAGCCATGAACTCTCCATTGTTGAATGATAACGATATCCGCGGTGCAAAATGGATTTTGATCAATATCAACAGTGCTGAAGGTGATCATGAATTCACAATGGATGAAGTAGAAACCATTCAGAATTATTTGTTGAGCCGTGCCGGTGAAGGAACTGATGTGATCTTGGGTATGGGTTATGATAACAACCTTGGGGAAAACATTGGTATCACTTTAATTGCAACCGGTTTTGAATACAAAGATCCATTTGGAAAAGCAGAAGTGAAGAAAGAAGTTCCAAAAGTGGATGAGAAGATCGTGATGACGTTGGAAACAAAGGTGGAAGCGCCTGTGGTGATTCCTGTTCAAAAGCAAGAGCCTGTTGCGGTAGTAGAGGCAAAGCAAGAAGAAGTAGTGGAAGCACCTGTTGAGGAAGTAGCAGAGGTTGTAGTAGACGAAGTAGTAGAAGAGGAGTTGCCGGAGTATTTGCAACCACAATTGATTGAAGAAACACCAATTGAAGAAAATAAGGTATTCTTTACAGTTAGTCAAATTACAGAAGAACCCGCCATTGAAGAAAGCACAATTGTTGAGCAGAAAGAATCATGGGTATTGAATTTGCCTGAGGTATCGGGTGAGTTCAAACAACCAATGATGCAATCTGAAGCAACAAACGAGCCTGAAGCGGTTAAAAATACTCTTCCGGCGTCTGCAGCGCGTGGAGGATTCTTGGCCAAGCCTACTAATATCTATGCCGAACCGAAAACAATTGAATCCAAGAATGAAACCCCTGTGAATGAACCGAACTTGAACAAACCGGTTGCGCCGCTCCAAGAAGAAGAACCTTCCGATGAGCTGCAACTAGTATTCAAGGAAAATATTCCAGCGGCGGATGAGCCTCGGGCCCATCAAATCTCGCAAGTTGTTAAGGACGCTTCTACAGAGGAACCTGCGATGCAGGACGAGGTAGAGGAACAAAAACGTCGGGCTGCGCAACGAATTCAGAAATTACGTAATCTGAGTTTTAACGTAAACAGCACCGACCCTAACAATGAGTTTGAAACAGTGCCGGCATACATCCGCCGCAATTTGGAATTGTACAACACCGTTTCCAACGTCGAAAACTTCTACAGTAAATATGAAGTGAGAAAAGACGATGACGATAATACCAGACTTTCTACCCTCAATACTTTCCTTGACGGTAAAAAACCTGATTAATTCTGTACCGTACCAATCGAAGCAAACTTGAATTAACGCAACGATTGTTGTTTTTAGTTGTTAGCCCTTCCGGTTCACCGGAAGGGCTTTTTCATCAGGATTTTCAGGATTTAATGATTTACAGGATTGATTTTTTGCTAGGATTAGAATGATTGGTGGGATTAGTTGTAGGATTACGTCTATTGCGTTGAAGTGAATTCAGTGCCAACTTAAGAACTAAATCACTAAAAAACTAAAAATCGTCAATGCTAGGAATAGAATGATTGGTGGGATTAATGCCTAACACCCAAAGCCTAACACCTAAAGCCTAACAACTACTTCTCCTCCACCAACTTCACACTCTTTTCCAAATTCACTCCCTCCACCAAATACACATATTTCTTTCCCGAACTGTCTTGAACGGTCATCTTGAAAGTATACGGTGATCCGTAGGTGTAACCGCTGGCTCTGAGGTATGCACCGGGATTGCCCAAACTGTTTGCCTGCGGGAATTCGAGGGGTAAGGGCGTTTCCCATGTCAAGTTGCCTTTAACCGTTTCCAGTGCAATGATCTGAGATGGCCAACCTTGATTGCTGAATTCCATGCTGATGGCATTTCCACCATAACCACCGGTACCGCGATCGTGCACAATTGGACCGAAATAGCGCTCAATGTTTTTCAGTTGGTAGTGACCCGTATCTTCTTTCATTAATTGAATGGCAACACGGGCCGGACCAAAATCTTCAGCTCGGGTTTTTGGAATACCCGATTTGAGATAGGCCTTTGAGTAAGATTCTTCAATTAAATTATCCCGGTATTTAGAAAGATAGTCTTCAACCACTGCAGGTGTTGCTTCAAATTGCGATTTACCTGTAGTAACCAGCAATGCTCTGATGCTGTCTTTGCTGTTCGCTTCTACTTTTAAGTGAAACACCTTCCCGTAATTCGGTCCATCAACACCTACAAAAGTTATGACATGTTTGTCTGTAGCATGTTCGAGCAAACTGTCTAGTATTTTCGCGCGCTGATTGATTCTCGCTTCTTCATTTGAATTCTCATTGTATTGATCCACTTTTTCATACAATCCCCATACTGCCAAACCAACTATAATGAGCAAGGGGCCGGCAAAAGTATACCAAGGTGTTTTTACGGGAATGTTCTGTCGCCGGATGGTTTCCATCATCGCCGATGGCACTTCATACAATTTACCCTCTTTACGAATGGCCCATTTCTTTCCCAATCCAAAAAACGGAATCCAAAACAAATGGAAATACGATTGGCGCACTTCTACTCTGTATTCTGAAGTATCTGCTGTTGTTAGATTCAGCTCTTTTGGTGTGTAGGTTTTGATGTGGAAATTATTCCAACCGAAGACGATGCTCATGGAGGGGAATTAACAATTAATAATTAATAATTAATAATGAAACAGCCGGCCTGTTAGCCACACTGTTTCTGTGTGTTTGTTTGGTTAAGATTTTACTTTGTAGGAAGATACAAGGATAATTGAGAATTAAGAATTAATAAGTAATAATTAATAATTGAACAGCGGAATACAGGAGCGAGGATGCGAGGAGACGAGGAACGAGGAAAGACAGAAAAAAAGAGGGGGAGGTGCGGGGGAATATAGGAAGGAGGCTAGTTTTGCGCAGCCAAAGCAGTCCCGCAGGCTAGGCCGTTGCGGGAAGGGACGAAATACAGTGAGACTGCCAGCGCTGCGTAATCGCCGCGTTCGCTGCGCCGCTGCGGTTATATTTAGGAGGTAGGATGAGAGTAACGAGGAAATACAAGGAAAGAAGGATGATAAAGAACAGGAAGACGCAGAATAATAATTAATAATCCTGTAAATCCTGATCGCGGTCAGGTTGATTGAATAGCGGAGGCTAATCTGTGTAAATCCGTACTAATTTGTGTATTCTGTGGTCAAAAGAAGGACGAAGAAGTTTGCTACACGCTCTTTGAGTAACTTCTCCCTCTTCTTTAACCTTTGCGTTTCCAAGCAGCGAAGCTGCGCAAAACTCACTCAATAAAAAAAGGGATTCGTAAGAATCCCCATTATTAATCATTAATTGCTTAATTATTAATTACTCTGCTACCACCTCTCCGGTGATCTTCAACTCCACTGGTGTATCTACACCGGCAATTTTCACATAAATGCTTTTGTTGAAAGGGCCGGGAGAAGCTGCATTAAAACCTGCAATGATTTTATCAGATTTACCCTTCATAACCGGCGCTTTAGGCCAGGTTGGAGTGGTACATCCGCAAGAAGCATTGGCTGTTTCGATGATCAAGGGAGTGGTTCCAATATTCGCGAACGTAAATTCGTGGGTCACCGGAACACCTCTTTTAATTTTACCGAAATCGTATGTCAGTTCTTTGAACTTAACTACTTCATCACTTTTCTTCGCATTTTGAGCGCTCAATGATCCTACAAAAAAGATCGCGGCTAAAAAGAGAACAACTGGTTTCATCTATTCTTAATTTATGTTTTTAAAATTAATTGCCTGTTTTAATGGATGCTACAACGGTGTTTGCCGGAGCTGATGAAGGCGGCGCTTTGTACACCAGCCCTTTGATATTCAATACCTTCGACATCCCGCCATTGTAAATGATCGTCACTGTTTTATCGAATGGACCTTCCGCCGCGGCATTATATCCCACTTTGATCTTTGTACTCGCTCCCGGTAAAATGGGCGCTTTGTTCCATTCCGGAGTGGTACATCCACAACTCGCTACCACATTTTCTAATACCAATGGCTCGGTTCCATTATTAGTGATCTCGAAAAAATGCGTCACAGGTCGCCCTTGTTGAATCTTTCCAAAATCAAAAGTCATTTCTTTTACGACGATGATCTCCTTTTGGTTGGTTGCAACCCCTGTTTGAGATTTTGCTGCCAAACCTGAAAAGAGTACTAGAACGACGAGGAGTTTTTTCATGTTTTTCTTAATGAATTTTAAATCCCTTAAACGCTTATTTCTGAGACCTTTAGTATATATTGCTGAAAAATAAGCGGCTTTATCCAAAAATACCAATTTGGATCATCAAAAGCCAACAATTTTTAGGCCAGTTGACATTTTTTTAACAGTGGCAACAAATGAGTGTTAGTTTCTTATTTTTGCGCCATGGAAATC
>DGDD01000066.1:486-26183 GCA_002385265.1 Chitinophagaceae bacterium UBA3961 | reverse complement strand
ATAAGTTTGGCAACAATAATCAATTCAACATTTATGTCCATGAATAACTATTTAATTATTTATTTTTTCATTTATGTTAGTCATCTCATTAAAAAAAACTTCGCCTGAGGCAGTATCATAGTATGCTGATACAAGACCTACATCTCCTTTACTTTTTTGTTCTCTTATATAATCACTATTGTCAAGAATAGCAGCTATAGAATTCTCTATATTCAAATGCGTCACTTTTTCAGCAAAAGCTTTTCCATTATCCAACGCCTGTTGAACATTAAGTAAACAGGCTTTATCAACAGCGGGTTTTATTTTCAGTGTAATTGAATCTATATTACCTCCAGTTACCGAATGAATGGCTGCTGCCACGGCACCGCAGTTGGAATGTCCCTTTACAACAATCAGTTTTACTCCCATTTTTTTCACCGCCAGTTCTATGCTGCCGATAATTTCTTTATTAATAATATTGCCCGCAATGCGAATGGAGATTATATCGCCAAGATTGGAATCAAATAGAATTTCGGATGATGTTCTGGAATCTATACAACTTACAATAACAGCCATTGGAAACTGCCCCGATGAAGTAGCATTTACCTGGTGGCGAAAATATTTTTCGGTCCACTTGCCTTGCCTGAACCGCTCGTTTCCCTTTTTTAATAGCTCAACAATCTGCTGTGGTGTCAGCCTTTCCTGGTCGTGCCGGTTAAGTACATTTACAAATTGCACATGGTCTGATAGCTGGTATTTTTCTTTAACGCCAATGATATTGAGTTTAATGTTTTTTTCTGGCGCAATTACATTTTTAAAATCAACAAATATTTCCAGGACATCATTATCAATATAATCGGCATAGCTGGCATCAATAATCACATTTGTATTTTCAGGAACAGACCAAAGCGTATCCTTTATACTTGCCTTGTTTAAAAACGATACCTGGTTAGGCAATTCTATCCGTATGGTTTCTCCAGTATATAACTGTTCCTTTTCAATAGTAAATGGATTTTTATAATTGCTTTTCAAGAGATAGAATAAGCTGACAGCTAAACCAATTAATATGCCGATAAGCAAGTCAGTAAATATGATTGCTGTAATTGTAACCACAAATGGAATCAACTGATTCCATCCTTTTGCATACATTTCTTTAAAGATGGATATTTTGGCAAGCTTATAACCTGTAACAATCAATATAGCAGCCAGTGAAGCAAAGGGTATTAAATTGATAAAAGGGCTTAAGAACAAAATAGCCAGCAATAAAAATATGCCATGAATAATGGCAGACAGTTTAGATTGTGCACCTGCATTAATGTTAACCGAACTGCGAACAATAACAGAAGTTACCGGAATACCGCCAACAACTCCGGCAATCATATTGCCAACACCCTGGGCCACCAGTTCCCGATTAGGAGATGATTGCCGTTTATGTGGGTCTATATTTTCAACGGCTTCCAGGTTTAACAGTGTTTCCAGCGAGGCTACAATGGCAATAGTGAGTGCCGTTAACCAGACAGTGAAATTTCCAAAGGCACTCAACGAAGGAAATTTTAAAAAAGAGGAGAGGTCAGAAAAACTGGTTGCAGGAATATTTACAAGGTGTACGGGTTGCAGATATAATACCGGAATAAATACACGGAACGCCTCGTTTAAACCAATACCCAGTAACACTACAAAAAGTGAAGCAGGAAAAAATTTAATTTTATGAAGCGGTGTCTTATTCCAAAAAATTAACACAAGTATGGAAACCAAACTAATAATTACAACGCCTGGTGTAACATGAAAGAAAGTATTGAACAAATGCGAAAAAGTATTTTCCCCATTTGCCTGTACAAAGGCAAAATCATCCTGGTGACTACTATCATAACCAAAGGCCTGCGGTATTTGTTTTAAGATAAGTAATATTCCAATGGCTGCTAACAATCCTTTTATTACATTCGAGGGAACATAGTTGGCTATAAACCCGGCTTTTAAAAGACCACTTCCCAATTGTAATATGCCTGCAACTATGAGTGCAGCCGAAAACAATTCAAAACTACCCAGCTTTGTAATAGAAGCCAGTACCACGGCAGCAAGCCCGGCGGCCGGGCCGCTCACACTGGTATGCGACCCACTTAAAAGACCTACCACTATACCACCAATGATGCCGGAAATAATTCCTGATAGTAAAGGTGCCCCTGAAGCCAATGCTATTCCCAAACATAAAGGGAGTGCCACCAGAAATACTACTAACCCGGCAGGGAAGTCATATTTTAATTTTGAAGTTGAAATGACCATCGTAAAATGCGTTTAATAATTTTATAATTAACAACCTAATCTGAGTATTTTACCAGATTAATTAAAACTGGTTAAGAGACGCTGCCAGAACCACTGGCAGCGTTACCTTAATCTTCTTTCTTAAAAGCATAAACATCGAAATGCTTATTAATGCAATTAAAATGAGAGAAGAAAATTGCGTTCTGATAATTCAGGTTTGCATAACTCTCTCAATTTATTTGTTGAATAAATCCATTCAACATTTATAAATTCTATTAACGGCATGAGAATTATCAATTCCTATAATTTCAGACAACCTCATCCTGATTTATAATCCATTCCATAGCCTGTTCTTTTTCGGCCAAACTAAAATACCTGATGGTTGCCTCACTAAAAGGCTTCATAACTGATTGCATCCAATCTCTCCACTTCATCGCTCCAACTATGGCAATTCTCTCTATATCTTCCGAATGAGTGAATTTCATTTTCCCATAGTTCAATTCTATTATTCCATCTTCCCAAAATCCAACTGAGTTTGAAATCAGGCAGTCATCCATTTCGAAATACCATTTCACTTTTTTGCCTTCTCCAATAATGTTATGAATAAGCGGATGGATTTTTTCGTAATCACTTATTCCCAGAATATCGTTTGCCCTGGTGGCGATGATATTTTTCTGCGTTGTAGCCAGTATTTGCAACATAAGTTTTAAGTTTATCTTCAATTCACTTACTCTTCATTCAGCATTTATTGCAATTCAGGGGAACTAAATGTATCTCCTTGTTTTATATCCCCCGTCTCGTATCCTTTCTTAAACCAATACATACGTTGTGCAGATGTGCCATGCGTAAACGCATCAGGCATTACCTGCCCGGTTGCCTGTTTTTGCAATCTGTCATCCCCAATGGCACTGGCTGCATTCAATGCTTCATCAATATCATCTGCATCTAAAATGTCTTTCATCTTTTGTGCATGATGTGCCCAAACACCGGCATAAAAATCTGCCTGCAATTCTATCATTACCGAATACTTGTTGAATGCGGTTTCGCTTAACTGCTGACGCAGCCGGTTCACTTTGTCTGCCGTACCCATCAGGTTCTGAATGTGGTGCCCCACTTCATGTGCCACTACATAGGCCATCGGAAAATCTCCGGGTGCATTCAGTTTGTATTGCAAGTCCTGGTAAAAGGAAAGGTCTATATACAATTTATTATCTCCGGGACAGTAGAATGGCCCGGATGCGGAACTTGCATTACCGCAGGCTGACTCAACCACACCACGAAACAACACCAGTGCAGGTTCTGAATACTGTTGGCCTTTCTCGGAAAATATTTTATTCCATACATCTTCTGTTTCTGCCAGCACCACTTTTACAAATGATGCCCTTTCGTCATCAGCCCTTTGTTCTTCGGGAGTTAATTGTGCGGACTGATTTGTTTGTTCGGAAAGTTGCTGCTGTATCTGTGATGGGTCAACATTGTTACCGCTCAGCAAAGTATAAAGCAGGTAAATAACTATACCTGCCACACCGCCGCCTGCGGCAATTTTTCCACCAGATAATCCCCGGCGGTCATCAACATTTGAACTTTCTCTTCTTCCTGTCCATTTCATAATAGTAAGATTTGAATTAACTATTGTTGTTACCCTAACTTGCCCAGCTAAAAATGCATTGCATGAATTTTTAATTTGCCGTTCGAATTATACTCAAGGGCAGGAAACGGCACTTTAATGCTATTAAACAAACCCAACACTGTTTTTAGAAAACCGGATTTTGTTTTGATTTTGGTTAGGTCTGCATCGAAAGAGAGCAACCAATTTTTTGTGCGTTTGATATCTGTTCTGTCGTAATTAGTACCATCAGTAGTCCATCGGTTGTTAACTGCCCCCAGCATTCCTTTTGCACTATATCCAGCAGCAATATTCAGCCATCCGGGCAGTGCGGACCATCCGGTTACCGATTTAAGATTAATACTTAGCCAGTAAGTTTGTGAATTATAATCTTTCAATATTCTTTCTGCAAAACCTTTCCCAAAAAGCTGGTTTCTTCTTTCTATTAAATCATCAGGATACTTTAAAGGATAATAGCTAAATTTTATTTGTATATTTTGCTGCTTCCAGGTTAATTCCTGAACAGCAAAAGCTACTGCACCGAGAGTGTTGGCTGTCATATCGCCCCAGCTAAAACCCCATTGACTGCTTAATCCATCCTGTATTTCAATGATACTTTGAAAGGCAAGTCCGCTTATACTGCCATAGATTACCGACTTTTTTTTATTCATACCTGCAAAAGCCCAGGAATGTGCTGAAGCTTTACTTAGCTGGTATGCTGTCCAAACATGACCAGCTTTATCCATACCATTCCATTCATTCATGTCGTTAAAAAAATGAAACTTCGATTTGGGATAGCCTTTATACCATGCTTTGTTTAAAGCGGTGTAAGTTGCTGTCCATAAAACAGTATGTGTTCCGGTTACAAGTAAAACTTTTTTCTTATTAAAAGAGTTAGATACATTTCTTGTAGTTGAGTCTGCAAGCGGGGTAGAGATATTTTTTGTATCAGCAGAAATCAATATCTGCGCTGTACCCGAATTAACAGGGAGTATCATCATTGAAGTATCCATAAATTGGCCCCTTCTGTTCTCAGCCTGCCCTCTGCTACTTGTAGGGAATGATATTGCTAAAATTAAAAACATAGTTGTTTTGTTATACAATATGTGATTCATCGGTAAATCTTAAAAGCTCCTTTCAGAAATATGGTTTATTATTGCTTTAATAAATACAGAAGCGGATAAAAATCTTTGTACCAACATTCTATTAATGATGCCTGCGGCCATGATGCCCGCCATAACTGCGATGTCCCACATTAATATGTCGCCCCAAATCAATATGCGGTGTAATGATGGGATACAGAAACGGCCTGTTGTAGCCTCTCCGGTACCGCTTGGAATAATTTTGATTTGCTGCATTTTGATTGGCTGATGCTTGTGTATTAAAAACATCCTTTGAGCCATTAGCGTAAACAATCTGTACCACTTCAGATTTGCTTGCCACATACACAGGCCCGTCTGCATTGTCAGCTTTGTAATAACGGATTTCTGTTGTGCCCACTTCGGCTACTTTACCATTGATAGTTTCGCCGTTGCGCAGGGTGATTACATCCTGAGCAAACAGCATTGATGCTGACAACAGCATCACAAGAACTGCAAATAACTGTTTCATAATTTTAAGTTTTAAATGATGATTTATTTTTTCTTTGAATCCAATTCATTGCCGCCCATTTTCATGCCCATAGTATCTGATTCCTTTCTTTCTTTATGAGTGGAATCGTGTTTCTCTGATTGTATCTCTTGTCTTTTTTCTTCGCCAGTATTGGTGCAACTACTACCGATAGTTATAACTGTGACAGCGATTAGGAATAATATCTTTTTCATGTTGAAAAGTTTTTTATGTTTTATTTGGGTGGGTGCGGAAACCCTGCCGCTCAAGGTTTTCCATTTTTAAAACGGGACAAACAAAGCAGGGCTCCGACCCATGTAAAATCTATTCCTCCTCTTCCACATTGTTCATCTTAGATAACAAATCATAAGCCCCGTTAATCACCACTTTGATATTCCTGTCAAAGCCTTCCGGCAATATCACTTCAGTATAACCATTTTCCGAAACGCCGGTCGTTACTTCAATTCTCTTAAATGGAATATGCTTTTCAGTAGCTTCACCCTTTTTTCCATCGGCAGGTTTGGTTTCTTCTTTTGTTTCTTCTGATGCAATAAAAATGTAAGATTTACCTGCGGATTGTACAATCGCTTTATCAGGCAGAGCGGTGGTGGTAGCAACACCTGTTTCTACTATTCCTTTCAAATACATGCCAGGTAACAGATTTTTATCTTCCTGTAACAGGTGCCCATGCACCCGGACTGTTCTTTCAGCACTGATTTCACGGCCAATTAAATGCACTTCTGCAAAACGTTCTTTTGTTTCATTGTTCAATACAAAGCGGATTTTCTGTCCAATTTTCAACTTTGGAACATCCTTTTCAAAAATGATAAGTTCTGCATGAAGGTGACGGGTGTCTACAATTTCAAATAGCTCCTGGTTAGCGTTTACAAACTTGCCTATGTTCACCAGTACTTTGGTAACATAACCGGATATAGGGGCATAAATATTTGCCCTGCCGGAGATGTTTCCAGGATTAATTTTATCAGGATTAATGTTGATGAGTTGCAGTTTTGACTTTAAACCCTGCACCCTTGCCGTCATACTATTGTACTCACTGCTGGCTTTTTGCAATGTTTTTTTTGCATTTACATTTTCTTTTGCCAGTTCCTGTTGCCGTTCTAATTCTTCTTTCAGATATACCAACTGGCTCTTATAATCGAGATAATCTTGCTGAAGCTGTATAAATTCAGGATTTTCGAGTACCGCTATCACTTCGCCTTTTACTACTGGTTTACCTTGCAGCAAATCAGTACTTTTTAATGTGCCTCCATAGGGAGAAGAAACCGTTAATAACTGTTGCGGGGGAACATCCAGTACTCCTGATGCCCTGATAACACTGCTGAGGTTTTTTTCTTCTACAGCGCCATACTGAATGTTGACTGTTTTGAACTGTTCTTCCGACAAGTCCACCATGCCAGCCTCTTCGGTTTTTGTTTCTGCTACCGGGGTAGCTTCTGCACCACTTTTGGAAGAGCAGGATGAAAGCCATACTATGGCAGCCGTAAGTATAACAAGTGAACTTAAAAATTTCTGTTTCATATTATTTTATTTTAGCCCGTTCTTTTTAATTAATGCCGCCGATAAATTCGATAGCAATGACGGTTTGATTGTATTGGTTTAAAAGTTTGGTGTATTCCTGTTTTACAATTACAGCATTGTTGAGTGATTGCGTCAATTCATAGTAACCGATTTCACCGGCAGTAAAAGCTTTTTGCGCCTGCGTAATAATGAGATTGGCCTGTGGCAAAGCTGTATTGCGGTAATAGTTGATTTGAACCCTTTGCTTCTGCAATTCACCAAACAGCCTGGTCAATTCTGCCTGCAGGTTGTATTGATAATTGGTCAGTTCTGCTTCACGGCGTACCCGGTTTACTTCTGCCGCTTTTGCTTTTTCTTTTTGTGCCCTGGCAAATATGGGAATGCTGATGCCCAAATTAACACCTTGAAACCTGTGACCAGCGCCATAGTATTTATCTACTCCGTTTACGGTTTGATAGCCCACCAGCGACTGGTTGAAATAGCCTGCGGAGAAATCTGGTTTTAATCTTGACTGCTCAACAGCTTTCTCTTTGTTTGCAATATCAATCTGCTGTTTAATAAATGCCAGTGTGGGGTTGGCAGCAATGGCAGCCGTATCAAAATTAACCTGTATCTGTTTCTCCACAAGTAAAGTGTCGGCAATGGCCGTAACAGAAGAATCTGCAGTAAACACTTTCAACCGGTTTAATTCAATACGGTAATCTTCTTCCGCATTTCTCAATTGTGCCTTTATCTCATTCACTTTGCTTTCAGCATTATAATTTTCCAGGGCATTGGTTTCACCTGTTTTATATCGCAACGCTGATGCCTTCAACACATTTTCATAAATAGCCAGCAGTTCTTTCAACAACCTTATTTCCTCTATCCAAAAACTTAACTGGTAGTACGACGTCTTTGTATTAGCCGCCAGTTCAGTTTGATAAACCTTCAATTGCAGTTCGCTGCTTTTAATATTAGACTCAGAAAGCCTTATAAGACTTTTGAAGTAAGCAGGGTTAGGTATACCCTGATTAATGCTGAAATTATTATCGTAAGCAATGCGGCTGTTGTACTGCCCAAACGTAAGGCCCACATTTGTTTTGCCATAATCCTTTACCGTTTTTTTCAATTGCTGCTGGTAACTTATATCCAGCGTTCCTACTTTTACCAACGGGTTATTCTTCATAGCTGATGTAACCGCATCATTAAGATTTATAATTGACTTCGGTTGCTGTGCATTTGCAGCAAATGATGAAGCAAAAAACAGGATAAGCAATGAAGCCAGCCCTTTCGTTACATCGGTCTTTTTCGTCTTCGGTTTTATCTTTTCAAACCAGGTATATAATACTGGTAGTACAACCAATGTAAGAAAAGTAGCCGTAATCAATCCGCCTATTACAACCGTCGCCAACGGCTTTTGTACTTCTGCTCCGGAACCTGTAGATAATGCCATTGGTAAAAAGCCTAATGACGCAACTGTTGCGGTCATTAATACGGGCCGCAACCTCACCGATGTTCCTTTTAGAATAATTGCATTTATATCAGTCATACCTTCCTTTTTTAACCGGTTAAATTCGCTGATTAACACAATACCATTTAATACAGCCACACCAAATAAAGCAATAAAGCCAACACCTGCTGAAATACTGAATGGCATACCCCGGAACCATAAGGCAAATACACCACCAATAGCACTCATGGGTATTGCTGTAAAAATGAGTAATGAATATTTGATAGAACCAAACGTAAAGAAAAGAAGCAGCAGGATTAATGCTAAAGCCACAGGAACAGCAACGGATAATCTTTTGTTAGCCTCTTCAAGATTTTTAAATTGCCCACCATAAGTAATAAAGTAACCGGGGGGCATTTTTACCTGCTTCTCAATTTTTTCCTGCATTTCTTTTACAACCGATGAGATGTCCCTGCCTCTTGTATTAAAGCCTACTATGATTCTTCTCTTGGCATCTTCCCGTTGTATCTGGTTAGGGCCTAACTGCAAATTGACATCGGCTACCTGTTCCAATGGAATCTGGTTACCATCAGGGGCCGCAACAAATAATCCTTTTACATCATCAATACTCTGGCGGCCTGTCTTTTCTAACCGCACCACCATATCAAATCGTTTTTCTCCTTCATACACTATACCCGCAGCTTCCCCGGCAAATGCAGCGCTGATGGTGCGGTTTATATCTTCTACATTTAAACCAAATTGCGCAATCTTATCCCGGTTTAGTTTAACCACAATCTGTGGCAAACCGGTCACCTGTTCTACATATAAATCTTCTGCACCTTTTACAGTAGGCACAATCACACCAATTTTTTTGGCCAGGTCTGCCAGCACATCCAGGTCTTCCCCAAATATTTTAATACCTACATCCTGGCGAACACCTGAAATCAATTCATTAAAACGAAGTTGTATAGGCTGCGACAACCCATAGGAAACACCGGGAATTTTTTCCAGTTCTTTTTGCATCAGTTCTGCTAATTCTTCCCGGTTATGTGCACTGGTCCATTCCTTTTTATCTTTTAAAAGGATGGTAATATCACATGCTTCTATGGGCATAGGGTCGGTAGGTATCTCAGAGGCGCCAATCTTTCCAATCACTTCTTTTACTTCGGGAAATTTTTTCATCAGTAAGTCCGAAGCCTGTGTTATTTTTTCAATTGTCTGGCTTAACGAGCTACCTGTTAGCAACCTTGTTTCTACGGCGAAATCGCCTTCTTCCAATGTTGGAATAAATTCGCCACCTAATGTTCTAAAAATTATAAGGCTGATTATAAATACACCAACAGCGATACTCACCACCAGCAATTTCATTTTCAGTGCACCACGTATTAATGGGGTATAAAGCCGTTGGAAAAACTTCATCATTTTATCAGAAAGGTTTTCCTTGTGGCTTATTTTTTTACTTAGAACAAGTGCACTCATCATGGGCACATAAGTAAGTGAAAGCAGGAATGCACCCAGTATAGCAAATGATACTGTTTGTGCCATTGGGCCAAACATTTTTCCTTCAATGCCTACCAAGGCAAGAATAGGCAGATACACAATTAAGATAATGATTTGTCCAAATGCAGCAGAGTTCATCATTTTACCTGCTGACTTATATACTTCATCATCCAATTGGTCTTGTGTCATTCTTCCGGGCTTTCGATGGCCTAACTGATGCATGGTTGCTTCCACAATAATTACAGCGCCATCCACAATCAATCCAAAATCAATAGCGCCTAAACTCATCAGGTTTCCGGATACGCCAAAAAGATTCATCAGCGAAATAGCAAAAAGCATGGCAAGCGGAATCACTGAAGCCACTATCAACCCGGAACGGATATTACCAAGGAAAACCACCAATACAAAAATCACAATCAAGGCACCTTCAATAAGGTTAGTTTTTACAGTTCCGATTGCCCTGCTAACTAAAGCACTTCTGTCAAGGAAGGGCTCAATGACAACACCTTCAGGCAAGCTTTTCTGAATCTGGGTTATTTTTTCTTTTACACTATTAATTACAATGCTGGAATTTGCTCCTTTGAGCATTAAAACAATGCCACCAACTACTTCGCCTTCCGCATTACGGGTAAGTGCACCATATTGTGTTGCATGGCCCAACTGTACCGTTGCAATATCTCTGACCAATACAGGGGAACCGCCGGAAGTTCTTGTAACTACAATTTTTTCAATGTCAGTGATTGTTTTAATAAATCCTTCGCTGCGGATAAAGTAGGCATTGGGCTTTTTGTCAATATAGGCTCCACCTGTATTCTGATTATTCTTTTCAAGGGCATTGAATACATCTGCTATGGATAGATTATAGCTGCGAAGCTTATCTGTATTCAATGCAATTTCATATTGCTTTAAAAGACCGCCGAAGCTGCTTACATCAGCAATGCCGGGTGTGCCCAACAACTGTCGCCGGACAATCCAGTCCTGAATTGTCCGAAGAGACATGGCATCGTATTTATTTTCATACCCTTTTTTGGCATGTAAGACATACTGATAAATTTCACCTAAGCCTGTAGAGATAGGAGCCATTTCAGGGTTACCAATATTGTTTGGTATTTGGTTACGGGCTTCTATCAGCCGTTCACCTACTTGCTGACGGGCCCAATATATGTTGGCATCATCATGAAATACGACAGTAACTACAGATAATCCAAATCTTGATATAGAACGGATTTCCTGCACTTCCGGAATGGTGGCCATTGTTTGTTCCACCGGAAAAGAAATTAGCTGTTCTACTTCCTGTGCCGCTAATGATGGGCTCAGCGTAATTACCTGTACCTGGTTATTTGTAATATCGGGTACAGCATCAATTGGCAATTTTTTGGCTGAATAAACACCCCATATTATTAATGCAAGTGTAAACAGGCCGATGACCAATTTATTTTTTATGGAGAATTGAATGATTTTATTGAGCATGTCTTAAGTCTGTTTGGTTATATATGATACCTGAAGAAATGAATTGTTCTTTCCACTATTGCGGCAATAAGTATAGCACAGGCAATTCCAATAAGAATGATTCTGATTATTCTTATCACTAAAGGCTTTTTTCTTTTCTTGCTTTTTGTAACTTTTTTGGCTGTGGCCATTGCCAGCAATGGGAAATGAATGATACAATAGCTGAATAAGCCAATAAATGACTTACAGCAAATTCAATAAAGGAGTTGTGAGATTAAGACAATTTGGGAGGCTGCCAGATGCTATTTTGAGCTTCGGTACTAAACGCTACATTGTAAAGGGGATATTTCTCCGATTGAAATTCTACTTTATTTATCTGAGCCTTAGCGAAAGGAGAGTAAAAGGCTGAGGCAGCACAACAGGAACATGAGCAGAACGGAGAACAGGCTTCTGTATTATGTTTATGCTGCTGGTGGTTGTCATTAGCTGCTGAAATTCTTGCTTCTGCTCTGATGTTACATTCCTCTCTGTCGCCGCAGGGCAGGCAGGAAATGTAAAGCATTACCAGAGATACTATTGAGAAGAATAATTTCATTGGTTGCAAAAATAGGATGTTTTGTTGCAAATAATACACTTAGGCATGTATAATTTAGCAATACAGTTGCAAATCAGCCAATTAAACCATGCTTAACCACCCCAGTTGCCGACTATTTCTCAAAAAACTGAAAATCCCTTCGGTTCGGATAAGGTCAACCTTTATTTTTTTCAATATGTATATTCTGTAGAAGCATGACAAGAGCAAAGATTGCAAGTATAAGAAGAGCAAGAATAATCCAAAGCGCATATTTCAGAACCTTTGGAATTGACCTTTTATTCTTAGCACTTTGTTTCTTAATATCCTTCTTCATTTTTTAAATTGCAATAAAAGTTTACAACAAAAGCCCGGATATTGATACTAATTCAGAGTTGGGAAATGTGTAGTTTTTTTCTTCTTGCGTTTGGTACTCACAAAGAATAATGCAAATCCACTTAACACTGTCACCAATCCAAAAATTGAAAAGAATCGAAGCAGATTATTCCCAAAATTGTCCCTGCCTTCATAATCCATCGTGTGCATCATCCACAAGAAATCAAATATTCGCCATTTATTATTCCTGAATTTTTGAACGGTTCCTAATTCGCTGGCAACATAAACGGTGGCTTTTGACGGATGCTCAAATGTAATAGCGTAAGCAGGCAAAGGATTTTCACGGTACTCATGGTGATTATTTGTACCTGTTAGGTATTCAACAGATTTAACTTCCGGCTCGCCATTAAATCGCCTTTTTGCAACTTCAGTGGCTTCCTCTTTTGTCAATGGCCCCCGTAGGTCACCTGTTTCTGCATCGGCAAGATGGTTCATTGCCTGCATATCATGTTCATGATTTGTTTCGTTGTGGATAGCACTGATACAACGAACCTGATAAAATGGCTTACCCAAAATTTCAATTAACTGAATGGAAACAATTGAATCAATCCGATGAACTCTCCTGATAGTATCCAGTACCATTGTTGGGCTTACTAATGAAATATCGGATGATAAGAGCGGTGCATTTTTCTTTTGAAAATCTCCATGCACTTCATCCATATTGCTCCAACTGAAATACAATCCACCAATTGTCCATAATAAAAACTGGATGCCTAAAATAACACCGAGCCAGCGGTGAGTTTTTCGGATGTAGTAGTGTTTGCTTTTTGCCATAAACAGTAATATTATTTACAATTATGAGTAATAAAAATACAATCAATATAGTCTGTAGCCAGGTGCATTAATAATCCGACAGATACGATACGGAATTTTGAAAACAAAAATAACAACGCATATATAACTATTGCGAAATAACTGTGCAGGGGATGAAAACCAATACTGCAACGGCAGGGATGATAAAAAGGGATTGCTAATAAATGGTCAGAATCTATCAACATTGTTAACAATAATATCAGGTAAGCTTGTTTCCATCTTTCTCTGAAAAAGACAAAAGCTATTCCTAAGGGAAAAACAAAGTGAAGAAAATAATGAATAACCTTCTGAATAATTTCCATCCTTTTTTATTCGCTAACGCTATTTTACTTTCAGCATACTTGCATTAATCGCTACCACAACTGTACTTACACTCATTAAAACGGCACCGGCAGCAGGGCTTAACAATATTCCCATTTTGTATAACACACCAGCCGCCAATGGTAAAGCCACTACATTATAACCTGTAGCCCAAATCAAATTCTGAATCATCTTTCTGTAAGTGGCTTTACCAAACTGAATCAATGAAACAACATCCTTGGGATTGCTGTTAACCAGTACAATTCCTGCTGTTTCGGCGGCAATATCAGAACCTGAACCAACTGCAATTCCTACATTGGCCTGCGCCAATGCAGGAGCATCGTTTACCCCATCACCTGTCATGGCAACATATTCACCTTTTTTCTGCAGTTCTTTTATTTTTTCTAATTTTTGATGTGGTAATACTTCAGCAAAAAAACTGTCCATACCCAAACGGTCACTTACACCTTTAGCCACTGTTGCGTTATCCCCAGTCAATAGAATTGATTTAATATTATTCTGACGGAGTGTTTTGATTGCTTCAAAAGATTCAGGCCTTATTTCATCAGCCAGCGCAATAGAACCGGCAATATCATCATCAATTAATACAAATACAAGGGTCTCTTCTGCCTTAACCATATCATCTTTTGTAAGGAATGAAAACTTTTCTTTTAAATAACCGGGGCTAACTACCATTACATCTTTTCTGTCAATTATTCCAGTTATACCTTTTCCAGTGATAGCTTCAAAACCCATAACGGCAGGAAGTTCCAGATTCAGTTCTTTAGCTTTAGCAGTTATCCCCGTAGCAATAGGATGTTCTGAGTTTTGTTCAAGTGCCGCTGCATATTGGAGCACCTGTTCCTGTGTATATTTATCATTATGCGTTACATACCGTACTACCTGAAATTTGCCAAAGGTTAGTGTTCCTGTTTTATCAAATACCAGTGTGGTAATTTTTCTTGAGTTTTCAAATGCCGTTCTGTTCTTTATCAGTAAACCATGCTTTGCAGATAGTGCTGTTGATTTTGCCACTACCAGTGGCACGGCCAATCCCAAAGCATGGGGGCAACAAATCACAATGACTGTCACCATCCGCTCAATGGAAAACGCTAAGTCTTTTCCTGATAAATACCATACGAGAAATGTGGTGATGCCTGCTACAATAGCAATCAGCGTAAGCCATTTTGCTGCCCTGTCTGCAATTAATTGTGTTCTGGATTTTGATTTTTGTGCATCCTGCACCAGCTTTATCACCTGGGATAAGTATGAGTCCCCGGTACTATGTGACACAGAAACTTTTATAGCCCCGTTTCCATTTATTGAACCAGCTATCACTTTATCACCTTTTGTTTTCTCCACTGGTTTTGATTCGCCGGTGAGCATGGATTCATTAAGGTAACTTTCCCCATCCACGATAACGCCATCTGCTGCAACCTTCTCACCGGGCTTAATGAGTATCACATCATTTTCTTTCAGGGATTCTGTTTTTACATCTGTTATATTTTCTCCATTGACTAAATGAGCATCATCCGGCATCAATTGTACAAGGAGTTCTAATTCTCTTGAAGCGCCGGCAACGGATCTCATTTCAATCCAGTGGCCCAGCAGCATTATTAAAATCAAAGTGGCCAGTTCCCAAAAGAAATCCATTCCTTTTAACCCGAATACAGTAGCTACGCTGTATATGTAAGCAACAGAAATAGCAAATGCTACCAATGTCATCATGCCGGGATTCTTGGCTCTCATTTCACCAACCAATCCCTTTAAAAAAGGCCAGCCACCATAAAAAAATACAACAGAAGATAAAACGAGCAATATATATTTTGAACCGGGGAAACTGAAATGAATATTCAACCAGTGCTGAATCATTTCCGATAACAGCATAACGGGAATCGTAAGAATCAGCACAACATAAAAACGTTTTTTAAAATCTGCTATTCCTGACGAATGAGCATCATGGCCATCGTGTTTACCAGGTTTTGCAAGTGGCACTAAAGTCATTCCACATAAAGGGCATTTGCCAGGCCCGTCCTGCACAACCTGCGGATGCATGGGGCAGGTGTATTTCTGGAAGCCTTGTGACGTTCGCATTTCAACAACAGGGGCAACATGACCTTCATGTGAAGCAATTGCTTCTTTTTTGGATTCAGTATGTTGATGCTGCAAATGAGAATGTTCTTTTTCTTTTGCATCAACAGGAACGAGATTCATTCCGCATTTGGGACAACTGCCGGGTTCGTTTTTCACAATTTCAGAATGCATTGGGCAGGTGTACCGTTGTTGATTGTAGTGATTATGTTCCATAAAACATTTTTATTTGTTTTTAAGAAATCAATAGTGCCATGTTAATCCAATTCCCCATTTGTAATCGCTGTCATAATTTGTGCTGATGGAAAATGATTTTGCAATCATATACCTTGCCGCTACATTAAATTCCTTGTCGGTATTTACCCTGAAATCAAAAAAGAAATTATTACTGAGGGGTAAATCCCGTCTTTCCAATTGCAGCCTTAAACGGCCTGTTTGGTCAATCCGCCATTCGGAACGGATAAGCATAGGCAATAAATAATAAAAGCCTGCATCAAAAACCCGTCGGTTATCCTTTGAGTTTGGCTTGTTTGCTAATGGAAGCGTTTTGTTTTTTCGGTAATCATAGCCTATATAAAAGGCGAAGTATTGTTTTTTATCGAGGTAACGAAGTAAATGCGTTTCTGTTTCATAGTTTCCTTTCCAGCTTACACGGCCTTCAAATTCTAATGCCATCTTATTATTTGAAATATTCCCACTCAGCCATGCACCCTGGGAATGTACTGATAAGTCATACCAGGGATAAAGCATATTATCTTCCTTTTTTAATTTCCGGTATCCAGTTTTGGCAAATTCATTTTGTTCGCTGCCATCATAACTTACAATCCGGGCCATACCTGCCATCATGTGGTATAAAATATGGCAATGAAAAAACCAGTCTTGTTGTTCGTTGGCCTCAAATTCTATAGTAACTGTTTCCATTGGTTTGATATCGAACGTATGCTTCATGGGCGAATATTCGCCCTGTGCATTAATGAAGCGGAAGAAGTGGCCATGCAAATGCAATGGATGCCGCATCATGGTATTATTGGTTAAAACAAATCTTACCCGTTCACCTTTTTGGATAAGGATTTTATCGGCAACGGATAAAGTTTTAAAATTGAACGACCATACATACCGCAACATATTTCCGGTAAGGGTTAGTTTAATTTCTCTTGGTTTCAAAGTTGAATCCAAAGTGGTGGGATGCAGTGCCCGCAGCATATTGTAATTAAATTCACCAGGTATTTCCATATTCATATCCATGCCCTGCATACCATCCATCTTCATGCCTTCCATATTCTGCATATCCATTTCTTTCTTTTTTGGCATAGTATCACCGGGCATGTCCATGCCTTTCATATCCATGCCCTGCATATTGCCCATGTCCATTCCTTTCATATTCATGCTACCCATTTCCTGCATCATCTTAAAATAATTCAGCCTTGGGATATCCGGGGCTTTCATGACAGGGCCGTTGCCAAAATAAGCAGATGAGTATCCTGTTACATCCCATGAAGTAGCCCGCAGCTCTGCGGCGCCTGTTTCAGGTACTGTAATCAATACGTCATAAGTTTCGGCGATAGCGATTTCCAGTTTATTTACATTGACAGGGGTGACATTGATGCCATCAGCGGCAATTATCCGCATGTAGCTGTTTGCATATTGCAGATTGAAGTAGGTAGAAGCCGAACCATTAATAATCCGAAGCCGGACTATTTCTCCTGGTTTGGCATCATTAAATTCATTTGCTTCCTGCCCGTTCAGCAAAAATTTATTGTAATAAACATCTGATACATCCATAGCAGGCATACGCTGCCATTCCTGTTTTAGTTTGTCTTTAAATGAACCTGCAGCAATGGCTTCGCCATAGCTTTGCAAGGCACCTTTCTTAATGGCATACCATTCGCCTCCACGTTTCAGGTAACGCATTACCTGGTGTGGGTTTTCGTCCGTCCAGTCTGACAGTAGCAAAACATATTCTTTTAATTCAGGTTCTGGCCGGGCGGGATGGATTACGATTGAACCATACAAACCGCTTTGCTCCTGCAGCATAGTGTGGGAGTGATACCAATAAGTGCCGCTTTGTATCAATGGAAAAGTGAACGTATAAGTTTTGCCTGCCTCCACAGGAGAAGTTGTTAAATAAGGAACACCGTCTTCTTTATTGGGTAACAATATTCCATGCCAGTGAATGGATGTTTCCATCTTCATCAGGTTATGCACCCGGATGATGGCCGTATCGCCTTCAGTAAATTCAAGAATGGGTGCTGGTATCTGGCCGTTAATAGCAATGGCATGGCGATGCTTACCGGTAAAGTTCACCATCGTATCAGTTACATACAGGTCGTATTCCACTTTCTTACTCTGATAAATTTTTCCGGGTGCAGGTTGTATTGCCTTCAAAGGAAAATTATACGATGTAATTTTTTTTACTCCCTCGTCTTTAGCTGATGGCATGGAATGTTTCATTTGTGCAAGAGTGCAAACCGGAATCAACAATATAAATGAAAGCATTTTTTTCATGATGATGTCATTTATTGTTTATCCTGTTTATAATTCTTTTTCCGGGAAGGGTTATTGTCTGGAAAGCGGAGGGTGTCCATTGGTTTTTTTGCCGGCATCTTCATGTTGTCCATACCGGGCATATCCATGCTTTTCATGTCTTTCATTTTCATGGATGAGTCCATTTTCATTTTATCCATGCCCGGCATATCGTTCATATCTTTCATTTTCATGGAAGAATCCATTTTCATATCCTTCATGTCTTTCATGTTGTCCATACCAGGCATATTCTTCATGTCCTTCATCTTATCCATTCCTTTCATACCCTTCATGTCTTTCATGTTGTCCATACCAGGCATATTCTTCATGTCCTTCATCTTATCCATTCCTTTCATACCCTTCATATCTTTCATGCCTGCATTTTTATCCATGCCGGGCATGTTCATGTTCTTCATGTCCTTCATATTCATAGACGAGTCCGTTTTCATGTTACCCATACCCGGCATTTTATCCATATTGTTCATACCGGGCATGGTATCGGTCATTTTCATGGAGCTATCATTCTTCATATCCATATCCTTCATGTCTTTCATATCTCCACCCTCGCCATGGCCTTTCATTAAATACCTGCCCATAGGCCCCACACCTGCAATATGGGTAAGTTTTGCCCCATGATGCCCTGCAATGGAGAGAAAAACAGCAGCAATGATAGCGGCAATCAATACAATAATTTCAAATGAACGCCGGTTAATTTTAAAAAACACACCGATGCTTTTTAGCAAAAAAGTAATGCCACTCATCCAAAGTGTTAGCTGTGCATATTTTTCATGGGCTTCAAACATTTCCAATGCTGCTTTGGGTGCATCTGCTGATGGCTCTGCATGAAAGATGGTGCTGGCGGCAAGAGAAGAAAAGAAAGCACCAGCCATAATAACCAATGTGACCCATTTAATTTGTTTCAGGTCTTTCCAAACCAGCACGGCCTGTAAAGCAGCAGCTAATAAAATAAGCACAATGGGGAAATGTACCGCCAATGGATGTAATGAAGGGAAGTCTTTGAACATATTTCAATAATTTACTGCAGAGATTATTTAAGGAATCTGAAATCAAACTCAACTCTTATCTTTTCCCATACCACAGCAATCTTGCCAGTTTCGTTTTTCCCGGTTTCAATAAAATATTGCAACCGCTCTGTATGATTAACTTTTTTCGGTTTCACCTTAATCCTGATTATATCATCTTTTTCATCGTACTCTGTGGCAAGATGCTGTTTCCAGTTTTTATTTATAATCAGCGTCCATTCCTTTTTACCGGGGATGGAGAAGAAAGCATATTTACCGGCCGGTATTTCATTACCATTTACAACAAATGCTTTTGGCATTTCCAGGGTAGTGGCATCATGTGCACCGGTTACCCATACCTCATCATAAGGAACTAATCCGCCCCATATAATTCTTTTACGAACACCGGGTGAGTGATAATTAATTTTTATACTATCGCCATTAAGGATAGCGAAAGCCATAGAATTAATACTTTTTTTAGCAGTGTCTTTAACAAGGTTTGGGTTGTAGCAAACTTCTTCTTTCTTTTGTTCCTGCGCTGTTACAGAGAATGCTGTCGCAGTTATTAAAAGCAGTAAATAAATTTTCTTTTTCATGAGATTTTTTATTTATAATTATATTTTTTTCGCACTGATTATTTGTACTTCTCCAAATATGGTCTTAAAACAGGTTTTAATGGCTACATTTTCAAACCCGGCATCTGAAATTAATTCAGGCAATAGTCCTTTAGCATTTGCATCTGTTGATTTAAATCCATCCAGTCCTCTTATGATATTGAAAAGTGTTCTTTGAATCCATGACTTAGAACGGCCAAAATCTGCAATAAGCAACTGCCCATCTTTATTTAAAACCCGGAATATTTCTGCCAGCATATTTTGCTTTGTATCTGTATCAAGGTGATGAAAAACCAGGCAGGATATTACTCTGTCAAAAGCATTATGCTGAAAGGGAAGATGTGTTCCATCATAATCCAGTAGAAAAACATCTAACTTCTTTTCTTTTACTTTTTGAATTGCCCTGTCTAATATTTCTCTATCCACATCAATTCCTGTAACCTTCGCTCCAGGGTGCATTTCCTTTGCCATAATAGTTAGTGTAGCTGTGCCACATCCAAAATCCAATACTTTCACTCCTGCCGGAATGTTAGCTGTTTCAATCAATGCCTGTTTAATTTTCTTTTCTGGCATTGTGAGATTTATAAAGAAATCATACAAAGGAGTTAACCATTTGAAGCGAAGTGCCGGTATGTATTTTGTTTGCCCCACTACAGTTGCTTTATTTTAAAATTAATATCTGAATTAAACCAGGTTCAAAACGGAATTCCAAATTGGTGGGTGCGGAAACCCTGCTCCACAAAGCGTTTCTTTTTAAATAAAGAAACTAAAGCAGGGCTCCGACCCATGTTTTACATTTTTATTTACTGGCAACCATCCTTTAGTAAGGGTTACTTTTATTTCTCTGTTACTCCATATCTTTTTTATTCTGTTCAGCTATATACTTATCTAATGCTTTTTTGCCAAACTGTTTAAATACAACAGGAGTTACAATCATATCTAATAAAGTAGAGCTGATTAAACCGCCGAGGATAACAGTAGCAACGGGATATAAAATTTCTTTTCCCGGTGCAGTAGCATCCATCGTTAAAGGAATTAAAGCCAATGCCGCAACCAGGGCAGTCATTAATACCGGCACTAATCTTTCCAGCGAACCACGGATAATCATCTTATCACTGAAAGTTTCACCCTCATGCTGTACCAAGTGTATGTAATGGCTTATCATCATAATACCGTTCCTTGATGCTATACCCGTAAGTGTAATAAAACCGACCATAGTAGCAATCGAAAAAACACCGCCGGTAAGCAATACGGCTACCACACTTCCTATCAACGCCAACGGCACATTAAGCATAATCTGCAGCGCAATACGACTTGATTTGAAATGACTGTATAATACCAAGAAGATGCCGGCAATAGAAAATATGCTGAGAATAGTAATAAGCTTGGAAGCTGATTGCTGGCTTTCAAACTGGCCGCCCCATTGCAGGAAATATCCCTGCGGAAGTTGTAATTGTTCATTCACCTTCTGCTGCATTTCTTTTACCGTGCTTCCAAGGTCTCTGCCCTGAACATTGGCGGAAACTACAATTCGTCTTAAAGTGTTTTCGTGATATACAGAATTGACACCACTTTCCATTTCAATTTGGGCGATTTGTTTTAGTGGAATCAGCGCACCATCAGAGGTAGCTATTTGTGTATTGCCGATTTCATCAAGATTGCTTCTGATACTGTCGGTGGTACGCAGCACTATATCAAATGTTTTTTGCCCATCTAATATTTGGGTACTTATTTTACCGTTGTAAAAAATCTCAATATCCTCGGCTACTTTACCCACCTGCAAGCCGTACCGCTGCACAGCCGCCCGGTCTATTCTTATACTTAGCTGGGGCACCAGTACCTGCTTTTCAACCTGTACATCTACTGCGCCTGGGACTGTATTAATGATATCTTTTAACTTGGCAGCATTACTGCGTAAGTCAGCCAAATCGTTTCCAAAAATTTTAATGGCAATCTGTGCCCGTACACCAGAGAGTAAATGGTCAAGACGATGGGAAATAGGCTGCCCTATATTTACCGTTACGCCTTTTAATACGGACAGTCTTTCTCTTATCTGGGCAAGTATTTTGTCCCTCTTACCAATTCTATCGGGGTATAATGCTACTTCAATTTCAGAGTTGCTTGGCGGTTCGGCATGTTCGTCTAACTCAGCACGGCCTGTACGGCGGGCAGTAAGCTGCACACCATCTACTTTTAAAATTTCTTTTTCAGCAATACTTCCTGTTTTATTGGCTTCCTCCAGCGAAGTGCCCGGTGGCAGGGACAGGTTAATGGTAAAACTTCCTTCATTAAATGGGGGTAAAAACTCTGTTCCCAAAAAAGGGATGATACTCATGGAAGCTACAATCATAGCGATTGCAATTCCAATAACTACTTTAGGACGTTTTAATCCAATTTTAAGTAATTTAATATCCTGCCGCTTTAAGAACTTCACAAAAGTGCTGTCATCATGAGAAGATGCATATAGAGCTTCTTCTTCAATCGTCCGTCCATGCGGTTTTTCCTGCTCTGCCTCTTCAAATGTATGGGTGTGTTTTTTTCTTCCTTTCCAGAAAGTAAGATTAACGTGGTCGAGATGCCTTTTTTTGCCTAACAGGTAGCTGCACAAAGCCGGTGTAACAGTGAGTGATACAGCTAAAGAAGCTATGATAGAAGTGATATAGGCAATGCCCAATGGAGCAAATATTTTCCCTTCAATCCCCTGCAGGTAAAACAATGGAAGAAATACGAGGACTACAATGATAGTGGCATAAACAATGGAATTTCTTACCTCACTGCTGGCTTCATAAATTACTTTCATTAGCGGCTTTGGATTGGGGCTTGTCCAGTTTTCTTTTAATCGCCGGAATACATTTTCCACATCTACAATAGCATCATCTACCAGCTCTCCAATGGCAATAGCAAGACCGCCAAGTGTAAGGGTATTGATAGATATTCCAAACATTTTAAAAACAATAGCTGTAATGATAAGTGATAAAGGAATAGCAGTAAGTGTAATGATGGTGGTTCTGAAATTAAGCAGGAAGAGAAACAAAATGATAATAACGAGGATAAACCCATCCCTTAACGCATGCTCCACATTGGTAAGAGAGTTTTCAATAAAGTGTTTTTGCTGAAACACATCAGTATTAATTTTTACATCAGATGGCACTGATTTTTTTATATCATCAATTGCTTTTATGATTTCTGCTGTTAGTGTAACCGTATTGGCATTCGGCTGTTTTTCTATGCTCAGGATTACCGCAGGTTTGCCATTCAGAGAACCATCACCTCTTTTTATTGGCCCGCCAAATTTTACTTCGGCCAGTTGGTGAAGCAGCACCGGTGTTCCATTTTTGTTGGCTACTACGGTATTGGCCAAATCTTCTAAAGTATTTGCCCGTGCAAGATTACGAACCAATACCTCAGAGCCTTTATTATCATTTACAAAACCGCCGGTTGTATTGATATTGGTAAGTTGTAAAGCATTGTCAACATCACCAACAGACAAATTATACTGCCGTAATTTATCGGGAGAAATTAAAACCTGGTACTGCATACGGACACCGCCGATGGGAATTACCTGTGCAATGCCTTTAACACTCATCAGCCTTCTGCGGATAACGAAATCGCTAAGTGTCCTCAAATCTGCAGGGGATGTGGTATCGGATGAAACAGCTATCATCATAAATTGTCCCATAACGGAACTGATTGGCCCCATTACAGGCACAATCTTATTAGGTAACTGCACCGTTTGTATTTTTTCGGCAGTTAACTGCCGGGCCCTGTATATATCTGTCTTCCAGTCAAACTCTACAAATACCAAACCCAGTCCGGGAGATGCTACTGACCTTACTACTTCTACTCCAGGTGCGCCATTTAAAGAAGTTTCAACAGGTAATATAACCTGCGCTTCAATTTCTTCTGGCGACATGCCATTAGATTCAAGGAAAATAGTTACCCTTGGCCGGTTTAAATCAGGTAGCACATCTACTGGCAGGTTTACCAACGTAAAAACGCCGTATACCATTAACAGGGCAGCCATGGCTACTACAAGTAAACGGTTCTTAAGAGAGAAGTGTATGAGTCTGTTAAGCATAAAATAAATTCTTTAATCACTATTACACATTTTAAGGCAGTAGCATTTTAAAACATAGCAGGCAGTAATACCTGCTATGTTTTGGTATCGTTTTAATGTTGATGATTATGTCCATCTGCTGCAGGCTTGGCCTTTGCCGTAAGGTCAAAAGAAGCCGATGCAGTTTTACCACTGGTTGTAAAAGTGACAATTGCCTTATTGTACTTTTTAGCTTTGTCCAGTGTGTACATAAAGCCTTCTGCACCGCTTGGAATTAATGTAATAGTTGACGTTTTTCCGTCGGCCATTTGTATCACAGCAGTTCCTGCTACACCCGTATTCTTCATTGCTTTTTCATTAGCGTCCAGCAAATAAGCCATTACCATACCGTCTTTTACACTTACTTCAATATGAAAATCACCGGCAGACTTAACTGTTCCGCCATGTGGTGAACCATGTTTGTGGTCGCCGCCACTGTGTTGTGCAAATGTTGCGAAGGATGTCATCATCATCACCGCCATCAGAATTGTTATCTTTTTCATTGTTTTAAATTTTATTGTTACTAAATAAATTGATATTAATGTTTCTCCTGTTCTTCCTTCTTCATATCCATTCCTTTCATAGTATCAGCATTGCCTTCTGCTACGTTCATTACAAAGTCACTGGTGTAAACTTTTCCTTTACTCTGGAATTGTATCCACCCACGGTACACACCGGGCTTTTCAAAAGTGGTATGCAAATCAAACTTGCCGCCTTCCACACTTGGATGAACATGCAAATATTTTTTGTCGGCAAGGCTTACCACTACCATGTGGGCTTTAGCGCCGAGGTAATCTTCTAAAGTGTTTACGTCAACCTCTTTACCATTAAGCATCATCACACCATTAATATGCATAGCCATATTGGTTAAAAATTTGCCGCCTTCAGGAGTAAGTGAAACAGAGAACCCATCACCTGCTGCACCGGTTAATTTATCTGCCCCATAAACTTTTGCTGCTGGCACTGTACCTGCTACAGTTACATTCAGATAATCAACTGTATGATTGGCACCGCTTGGCTTATAATCAGCAAACAAGGTGTATTTGCCGGGAGCTGGAAATTTTTCTTTTACCGTGTAAGAACCATCTGCGTTCAGTTCAGGATGTATGTGGTCAAACCAG
Organism: Chitinophagaceae bacterium UBA3961; assembly: GCA_002385265.1. GTDB lineage: Bacteria > Bacteroidota > Bacteroidia > Chitinophagales > Chitinophagaceae > Endoryza > Endoryza foliicola. Next base: position 1,267 of record DGDD01000066.1, on the reverse strand, counting down.
CTAAGGTCATCACTCACTACAATGAGGTGTATTTTTTTTGTGTGTTCCACATCCAAAGGAACCTGCTCAGTTGGTTTATCTTTTATTTTTGGAGTCATGGATAAAGTAACTTCTTCTCCCGGTTTTGGAGATGCTGGATTATATGTAAACTGCATATTAACATTGCTTGGGCCACCAGCATTGTCATTATGCTCCAGTTTCATTCCGCATTTTGGGCAGGTATCGCCTTCTTTTCCGGTTACTTCGGGGTGCATGGGGCAGGCAAAAATATGGTCGCCGCCCTCATGTGACATTTCTGTTTTTGTTGTATCTGTCGCAGAAGTTTTTGTATCGCCGCTGTTGTTACATGCTACAAAAATTGCAACAGTGCTGATAGCGAAAATTGCCATCGTAATTTTTAATACTTGTTTCATTTGTTTTATTTAATTGATTAGTTAATTATGATTATGACCGGTATGATTGTCTGATGATTTTTTTGCCTGCACTTTGGTTAGGTTCATATTGCACTTAGGACATTTACCTGCTTTATTATAAGTTTTATCTCCTTCACATTTCATAGGGCATTGGTAAATGGCTGCAACCGGTTTTGGTACAGCTTTCAAATCCATATTGCATTTAGGGCATTTACCTGCTTTANNATTCCGCATTTTGGGCAGGTATCACCTTCTTTGCCCGTTACTTCCGGGTGCATGGGACAGGCATAAATATGGTCGCCGCCTTCATGCGCCATTGCTATTTTTGTTGAATCTGTTGTGGATGCCTTTTTATCGCCGCTGTTATT
>DGDD01000066.1:0-179 GCA_002385265.1 Chitinophagaceae bacterium UBA3961 | reverse complement strand
CATTTCATGGGGCATTGGTAAACAACTGTATCCGCAACTACAGTTTTATTTTTTGTTTTTGTTGATTGGGCATTTACAGCAGTAAAACTAAAAACTGCTATTGCCATTAATAGGAAGATTCTGATTTGTTTCATTTTTTTGTTTTTATAGTTTGATATTTATTTTGCTTTTCTGAATGA
>DGDD01000121.1:7822-8212 GCA_002385265.1 Chitinophagaceae bacterium UBA3961 | reverse complement strand
TTCATTATTAATTATTAATTCCTCAATTATTAATTAATAATCATAGGTCCTCCGCCATGCATTCCACCTCAGTCCCAAACTCATCACCGTAGCATCGGGAACTGAAGCAGCACCTACCGGTTTCGACTGTTTGCGATACAAGAGCCCGCCTTCCAAATACAAATTCTCTTTCCACTCATAGCTCACCCACAATTGCGCATTTACAGCATTGGCTGCAATACCGGAACCAATTTTGTATCCATAATCACCCGCAGGTCTATTCGTATTTACTTTGAAAATATCAGAACCATAATTGCTGTTCACACCTAAGGAATCAAGTCCTTGTTTCCATACAATCAACCTTGCCTCTGCCGTCCAACGAGGAAAAGGTTGGTAACGAACAATACCTAT
>DGDD01000121.1:6326-7509 GCA_002385265.1 Chitinophagaceae bacterium UBA3961 | reverse complement strand
GGTTGGTAACGAACAATACCTATCATTTCTGCAAAATTGGCTCCCAATGGATGCGCTAGCGGTTGATTGAAATGCGTATAGTTCGAAACAGAATCGTAATGCGAATAAGTGAAAGGACGTACCAAATTGATTTCTCCCTGCACATCCAAATTCTTTACATTGAACAGGTCGATGTACTTCGCACCTAACTGCAATCCAAACTTATTGGCCCACCAACCATTCTGTGCTCTTACTTCTTTCAAAAAGAATTCGTCTAATAAAAACTGCCCATAAAATTGAGCCCTCTTAGCAACATTTGCTTTGAAATCGAAGCCCACTAGAGCATTGTCGGCACTTCCATTCTGCTGCTCCGATACACGCAAAAACATGATCGGATTCAAATAAGTAAAGTCAAAATGATTTTTTCTACCAAACACCACCGCTTCAAATAATCCTAAATTGAGCCAAGGAGTAGCATTGAAACTCAAATGATGCATGGCCACATATTTCTTGTCGAGTAATTTATCCCCCGCGCTTATTTGAACTGTTTGTGGGGTCAATTCCATAAACAGATTCATATAATTGAATTTCCAAATCCGGGTATTTACTTTTAAGAACAAGGCACTGTTCGCATATTCGCTGAGAAACAAACTACGATAGCCGTTACCTATGAACTGTTTATCGTATCCAAAAGAAAAATTCAAGTACTTGGTTGCATTGAAGTGAATAGACCCGCGCGCATCAAAATAATCTTTAGCCGTTACTTTGAACACTTTGTAGAATCCGGCTCCGGGCACCGCATCGGCAGAATCAATTCGATCTTGCACAAATCGAGGACCACGTTCTTGATTATCGGTAATATAGGCGTTGAATCCGATCTTGTTGCCAATCATTCCTCTCGCAGTCAGTCCTTTACTATTTAAGAACACACGCTCTTTATAGCCCGATTCTGCACCTTGTTGCTGTTGAATTACCGGATTGATCACTAGGAAAAAATCCTTTTCCTTCACCTCCACCAAATTCGCAGCCGTTTGATAAAAATGCTTTAAAAATGGCTTTTTGCTCTTCAACAAAACAGGATCGCCATTGTACCACTCTGAATTCTGACGGTACAGTGAATTCAAATTAAACTGATCCACTGAGGAAAGAAAGCCCGGCTTGGTCTTTTGTAATGAATCGGCCTGCAAACCGGCTGCCACCGCCT
>DGDD01000121.1:5177-5995 GCA_002385265.1 Chitinophagaceae bacterium UBA3961 | reverse complement strand
GTTTCTCAAGAGGGGTTTTATTGTGAACAAATTGAGATCGGGGTTGGTTTGTAGTTTGATTTCGAGTCGATCCATTAATGCCTGGTGCTTGTTCCCCTGAGGAAGATAGGTAGATTGTGAAAAAACCAAGGCAGGAATCAACAGTAAAACAAAGGACAACAGATTTTTTACAATAAATTGCATGCGCAGTTAATTAAAGAATATTAGAGACTAAAGTTATGCAAACTTACCTGATTAAAAATGCAACCGTGGTTAATGAAGGACACAGCAAAGTGCTGGATGTTCTCATCAAAAACGGCAGAATTGAAAAGATTGCTCCAAAAATCGAACCAGATGGTGCAGTCATCGAAATAAACGGTGAAGGAAAGCATTTATTACCGGGTGCTATAGACGATCAGGTGCATTTTCGAGAGCCCGGTCTTACGCATAAAGCCAATATTTATACCGAATCGAAAGCAGCCGTGGCCGGTGGTGTTACCAGCTTTATGGAAATGCCTAATACCGTTCCTCCCGCCTTTACGCAAGACCTCTTGGAAGACAAATACAAAATTGCCTCTCAAACAGCCCTTGCCAACTATTCGTTCTTCATGGGCACTTCCAATACCAATGCAGATGAAGCCTTGCGCACCAATGAAAAGAAAAACGACATCTGTGGCATCAAGGTATTTATGGGAAGTTCTACCGGCAATTTGCTGGTAGACAACTACATTACACTTAATAAGCTTTTCAGCGAAAGCGAAGTGCTGATTGCAACGCATTGTGAAGATGAACGCATCATCAAAGCCAACTGGGAAAGAATAAAAGCCGAAAAAGGAACG
>DGDD01000121.1:3659-4839 GCA_002385265.1 Chitinophagaceae bacterium UBA3961 | reverse complement strand
GGAGCCGGGAGATCACCCCATCATCAGAAATGCCGACGCTTGTTTTGAATCTTCTTTCAGTGCTATTCAGCTGGCAAAACAACACAATACAAGATTGCACATTCTTCATATCAGTACAGAAAAAGAATTGCAATTGTTCTCCAACATGTTGCCCCTTGAAGAAAAGCGCATTACCTCAGAAGTATGTGTGCACCACTTGCACTTTACAGCAGACGACTATGAACGAAAAGGCAATCTCATCAAATGCAATCCGGCTATCAAAGCTCCTAACAACAAAGCAGCACTTTGGGAAGCTTTGTTAGACGATCGTTTGGACGTCATTGCTACCGATCATGCCCCACATACTTGGGAAGAAAAAATGGAACCTTATGAAAAAGCGCATGCCGGACTTCCTTTGGTTCAACACTCTTTACTGATGATGCTTAAGTACGCCAAAGAAGGCCGTATTAGCCTTGAGAAAGTAGTACATAAAATGAGTCATGCAGTTGCAACCTGCTTTCAAATTGCAGATAGAGGATACATTCGAGAAGGATACTTTGCCGATTTGGTATTGGCTGACTTAAACAAACAAACTGTAGTTTCGAAAGAAAATATACTTTACAAATGCGGTTGGAGCCCCTTGGAAGGAACTGAATTTCCGGCACTCATTACCCATACATTCGTAAATGGGAATTTAGTGTATGGAAATGGTATCTGGAATGAATCTAATAAAGGAGCACGACTGAAATTCAACCGCTCTTAATTCATCAAGAAACTGCTGCTATGGTTATTGACCAAACTACGTATAACGACCTCGCGATCTTTCAAAGCGATGAAAGCTTTTCGGTATTTCATCGCATCAATTTCACTCAAACAGTGGAAGGAAGAGAGTGGTTGTTTCGTTATTTGAATAACCCGTTCAAAGAACTAAAACAGATCAAAGAAACACAGGAGATCATTTCTCTGATGGCATCCAATGAAGAGCATTGGCCGGTTCAGATCAGCAATGGCACTTTAATGGTAATCGACAAATTCTTTGATAGCAATATCGATGGAATGCCCGATTCAGCCAACATGTTGAACGCCTTCACTTACCGCGTGTTCCATGCACCCGATTTTGCATTGGTTCGCTATTCATTGACACATTTCGCCGACTTCTTCCAAGGAATGAACAAATGGATTGAATCAATTAAGAACAAAC
>DGDD01000121.1:1339-3357 GCA_002385265.1 Chitinophagaceae bacterium UBA3961 | reverse complement strand
GATTGAATCAATTAAGAACAAACCCATGCCCTCTTTAATGAGTAGCTTGATGGCTAGGGTGAAAGATTTACTCAACAAACCGGTGATTCAAAAGCTCATCAACCGCGATTCAAAACAACCCTTCACTTGGAGCGAAACCATTTATTTCGGAAATTCTATAAAAGAACAGTTTAGATCTCCAACCAATGAGCTAGTGGGGATCTTCGGTAGACTCGACGCTTGGCATTCCATGGCCATTGCTCAAAAAGAACTGAAGCTAACTTTGCCTGAATTTATAGAAACCGATCAACCATTACTCGAAGCGAAGGATCTTTTTCACGTTTTATTGCCCACGCCGGTTCCTTATGATGTAGCGCTTCACAAAGAATCGAACTTTATATTTTTAACCGGGGCAAATATGGCCGGTAAGAGCACCTTCATTAAAGCGGTGGGCGATGCCGTATTCTTGGCGCATGTTGGCATGGGTGTTCCCGCCAGCCACATGAAATTGAGTTTATTCGACGGACTACTGAGCAATATCAATGTGGTCGACAACATCATAAAAGGGGAAAGCTATTTCTTCAATGAGGTACAACGCATTAAAAACACCATTCTCAAAATCAATGATGGAAGAAAATGGCTGGTATTGATCGATGAATTATTCAAAGGCACCAATGTTCAAGATGCGATGAAATGTTCGTTGACAGTGATCAAAGGACTGATCAAAATAAAAAATTCGCTATTTATTCTTAGTACCCATTTATATGAAATTGGTGAAGAATTGAAGCAACATCCCAATATCAGTTTCCGCTATTTTGAAACGGCTGTTGAAGAAGAACAATTGAGCTTTAGCTACCAATTAAAAGAGGGAATCAGCAACGACCGTTTGGGCTACCTGATCTTAAAAAGAGAAAAGGTTGTTTCTCTATTGGAGCAATTATAACTGGGCCTCAAGCAGCAGTAAAAGACTCGTCCACAGCAGTAAAAGGCACCATTGACAATATCTCCGCAATTACGTATATTTAATGATGATCCAACGTCTTCTGATAGTTCTGCTTTTCGTTTCGTCGTATGCCAACGCACAAAACAATTATCAACTCATTGATGTATCGCATTACGAGTTCAATGTGAACTTGAATGATACCACAGGCATGGTAGTTGGTAAAGCAACGATTGACTTCACTCCGAAAAGAAATACATCATCGATTGTCTTGAACTTGGTGAAAAAAAGAGAAGACAAAAAAGGCATGGACGTAAGTGGTGTATCCTTAGACAAGCAGACCTTAAGTTTTACACACTTTAGAGATGAACTTAAGATTAACTTTCCGCAAGCATTAAACAATACTCAATCTTACACCATCACTGTTTATTACAAAGGAATTCCTGCCGACGGTTTGATTTTTGGAAAGAATAAGAACAACAAAATTGGATTCTTTGCCGATCATTGGCCCAACAGAGCACGCCATTGGTTGCCCTGTAACGATCATCCCTCCGATAAAGCAGCGGTAGACTTTATTGTAACTGCTCCCAATCATTATCAAGTGGTAGCAAATGGCATTGAAACAGAAGTATCGAACTTACCAAACAATCTCCGTTTAACTCATTATAAAGAATCGACACCGCTGCCAACCAAAGTAATGGTAATTGGAGTGGCCGATTTTGCTCGAGAATTGGTAAAAACCGTTAACGGAATTCCGGTTTACAGTTGGGTATATGCTGAAGATCGCGAAAAAGGCTTCAATGATTATGGCGTGGCCGCAGATATATTGCCATTCTACATCAATAAAGTTGGCCCATATGCATATCAAAAATTGGCAAACGTACAATCCAAAACAAGATTTGGAGGACTGGAAAATGCCAATACCATTTTTTACTATGAGAATTCTGTAAATGGATTGAATCAAAACGAAGCCTTAATGGCTCATGAAATTGCCCATCAGTGGTTTGGTAACAGCATTACCGAAACCGATTGGCGTCACATTTGGTTAAGTGAAGGATTCGCTACTTATTTCACACAGCTTTATATGTCGTATGCTCAT
>DGDD01000121.1:834-1021 GCA_002385265.1 Chitinophagaceae bacterium UBA3961 | reverse complement strand
TGACACAGCCTTAAAAATCAGCTTGCAGAACAGAGAAAAAGCGCTGGAGTATGCACACAAAGCGAGTAAGGCAATTGTGGACACTACTTATGCTGATCCAATGGATTTGCTGAATCCAAATAGTTATGAAAAAGCAGGTTGGGTGCTAAAGATGCTGCATCAACAAATTGGCGATAGTTTGTTTTGG
>DGDD01000121.1:0-461 GCA_002385265.1 Chitinophagaceae bacterium UBA3961 | reverse complement strand
TGCTACGGAAGATTTCATTCGAATGACAGAAGAAGTAAGTGGTAAGAATTTACAAACCTTTTTCAAGCAATGGCTCTATCAACCGCAGCATCCAATTCTCAGAGTAAACTCAAATTACAATAGCAGCACGCAGCAAATTGAAATTGATATTATTCAGGAGCAATCTTATTTATTTGATACCCCTTTACAAATAGAACTCACTACAAATGAAGGTAAAATCACGAAAGCCGTTCAGTTAAAAGAAAAGGTAACGCATGTTGCCATTGCTCTTCCATCTCCTACTTTCAAAATAAAACTGGATCCTCAGGCCCGATTGTTTTATGAATTAGTTAATCCAAATTGAAAGTAGTTTAATATCTGCAATCATAATTAATTTCTATTCACCGCAACGATCGCCATGTGCGCAAAGGAGTCGCGAAGGATCTTCCTTAAATACTCTTTCATTCAACGCGATAAATCGA
>DGDD01000124.1 GCA_002385265.1 Chitinophagaceae bacterium UBA3961 | reverse complement strand
TCCGCGCCATCGATATGCTCTTGTAACCACTGTTGCTCTTCGAGAGGATACAACACATCACTATCAATGCCAATCACCAATGTTTTTGACTTGATTCCCTTCAACACTTCAACTGCAGTTCCACGATTGCGAGCAATATCGTGACTGTCCATGGCCTGCGTTAAACGATAATAACACAACACATGAAAACGATTCACCAATTTCAATCCTTGGTAACGTTGATAATTATCTGCTGCATAGGTTACATCATCAGTAATGGGAAGAAAGGCTTTATCACGAGGCTGTGTAATGCCGTATCCGTTGTAATGACGATAAGAAAGAAGGGCAATGCTTCTAGCTGCAGCCAAACCTCGCTCGCCTGCATTGGCACTATGCTCCTTCCAAGTAGGATCAGCTTCAATGGCCATCCGTTGAGAGGCATTGAATGCAACGCCCCATGGTGATAAAACCGCACTGGTTGCGATGGGAACAATATGCTCGAACAGTTCAGGCTCGGCAATAGCAAATTCCAATAACTGCATGCCACCGGTGCTTCCCCCTAACCCCATCCACACTTTTGTAATACCTAAATGTTCTTTCAACAATTGGTAAGATTGAACGATATCGCGAATAGTGAATACCGGAAAACTGTCGTAATAAGGTTTACCGGTTTCAGGATTGGTGCTTAAAGGAGAAATACTTCCATACGGACTACCCGGTTTGTTCACACAAATAATAAAGTGTTTGGAAGGATCGAAAAACTTTCCTTCACCTACGAGTCCGGGCCACCATTCAGCCGGGTTGCTGTTGGCTGTGAGTGCATGAAAAATCCAAACCACATTGGATTTTTGTGCGTTCAGCTCTCCCAAGGTAGTGTAAGCTAAATGAATAGCCGGGAGCGTTGTACCGCTTTCCAACTTGAAGGGTTGGTTGTAATGAAAAATCGTTGTTGACATAGTAGCTTAAATCACTTAGAGTTGTTGAAAGCCGTGTCGCTTTGTAACGACACGGCTTCTATATTATCCTACCAAAGAAGCAGCAAATACTTTTTCAAAAGCTTGCTCAAAATCAGCTTTGATATCATCGATGTGTTCTAATCCAACACTGATACGAATAAGATTCGACAATACACCACTTCTTTCTCTCTCTTCATCGCTCAATTGTTCGTGTGTGGTAGAAGCCGGGTGAATGGCCAATGTTTTCGCATCTCCCACATTCGCCAAATGACTTACCAATTGCAGTGAATCAATAAATTTCTTTCCATTGGCTACACCGCCTTTGATACCGAATTGCAATACTCCACCGAATCCGTTTTTCAAATATTTTTTTGCGAGGGTATGATAGGGGCTTGATTCCAAACCGGGGTACCATACAAACTCTACTTGTGGATGTGCTTCCAACCATTTGGCGAGTTTCAAACTATTTTCAACATGACGTTCAACGCGCAAACTCAATGTTTCCAAACCTTGCAATAAAAGGAAAGAGTTGAAAGGAGACTGAGAAGCACCGTAATCGCGCAAGCCTTCTACACGAGCTCTGATGATGAAAGCGATATTGGGTAAGCCCAATGGATTTCCTTCACCAAAAGTTGCCCAGAAATTCAATCCATGATACCCTTCAGAAGGTTCAGTGAATTGAGGGAATTTACCATTGCCCCAATTGTAATTACCTCCATCGATGATCACACCTCCAATGGTTGTACCATGACCGCCAATCCATTTTGTTGCAGATTCCACAACAATATTGGCACCATGTTCTAATGGACGGAAGAGGTACCCACCCGCACCAAAAGTATTGTCTACCACCAACGGCATATCGTATTCTTTCGCAAGTGCAGCAAATTTTTCAAAATCGGGAATATTCAAACGAGGATTACCAATTGTTTCTAAGTAAATAGCCTTGGTATTTTTATCGATCAATTTAACAAAGCTCTCCACATTATCGCCATCAGCGAAACGTGCTTCAATGCCCAAACGTTTAAAAGCAACTTTGAACTGGTTGTAGGTACCACCGTACAAGTAAGAAGTAGTAATGAAGTTATCTCCAGCTTGTAAAATATTATTGAGAGCGAGAAACTGTGCGGCTTGACCTGAACCTGTAGCCAATGCTGCAACTCCCCCTTCTAGGGCGGCGATGCGTTGTTCAAACACATCGGTAGTTGGGTTCATGATACGGGTATAGATATTACCAAACTCTCTCAATCCAAATAGATTCGCAGCGTGATCGCTGTTATTGAATCCATAAGAGGAAGTTTGATATATGGGAACGGCGCGCGATTTAGTTGTTGGATCAATTTGTTGACCGGCGTGTAGTTGTAAGGTTTCGAAACGATGGCTCATGATGAATGAATTTAAAAAGTTTTAAAATGAAGGCTTTGATTCCAATGGAATACGAACAGGAGAATACCCAATAGGTTTATATGGAAATAGGTATGCCCTAGGGCATACAACAACAACAACTGATGCAGCAAGGAACTGCAGCGAAGAAGAAACTATGGTTGTTGTTTTGTGGCATAAATTCTCTATAAAGGTAATAGACTTTTTTACGAACCACCAAATTGAATTTCTAAAATTTAAGTTAAGAGGTAGTAAATCCCTCTGCCATCCTTCATACACCGTTGGTGAGATGGGCTTTTCTGTGTTTTGAAACATGTTAAACATTTTTTTTCCGCAAAGCGGGTGAATAAATTGATAAACAGGTTCGTAATACACTACACCAAGAAGCTGGCAAAAGGAACGTTGAAAGCAAAAAAAAGCGCTTCCAACAGTTCGTCAGAAGCGCTAAATATTATAAAAGTAGAGTTGAAATATCGAGCGTAGGATCTGACTTATCTGCCCCGTAATACGGGATGGAATTGGCACCTTGCCTGTTATAAGTAACTCATAACAAACAGGTTGTCAAGGCATCGTCGGGCCATACCCTCCGCCTTTCTTGATAAGTAGTATTGAAAGAACTGATGCAAAGATAGGGATTGTTGAGAAAATAAAAAATTGGGCGCTGGCAGAGGCAATTAAGAATGAAACAGCCGGGGTAATTAATAATTAATAAGTAATAATTAATAATGGAACAGCCGGAATACAGGATGGAGGAAGGAGGAGACGAGGAAATACAACAAAGAAGAGGTATAAAGGAGGATATACAACGGTACTGCCAACGCTGCGGAACCGCTGCGGACTTGTCCTGAGCGGGCCGAAGGCACAGTCGAAGGACGCTGCGCCGCCGCGGTGAAAGAAAAAGATCGAGATTCGGGAAGATGGAAAAGACGTTGAAGGCTCATTGCGACAACTTAGTGGGCTTTGCGATCTCCGCGGTGAAATCTAAAACTGCCAAATCAGGCTTATTCAAAAACAGAACCCGCACTTCCTCATTCCTACAATTCACATTGTACATATTCTAAATTTGAAACCTTCATATACTATTTACCCACCCCACACACTTACAAACACCCGTTCACCCCACAAAATATTAACCAAACTTTCCCCCTCCTTTTCAAAATAATGACGTACATTTGCATTACTCTACTTCTCTAGTAGACTAATAGACTATGACGCAAAACAGCATCCATACTGAATTACAGGAAATTGAAAAAAACCTGGCTTCTCTGAAAACGGAAGATCAACTCCGCTGGCTGGCAAACTATGCCCCCGGCGCCGTAACCCTTTCCACTAGTTTCAGCGAAGAAGATCAAATTTTAACCCATCAAATTTTTGAACAGGGATTAGACATTGCTGTTTTCACGCTCGACACCGGACGCCTTTTCCCCGAAACTTATAGCACATGGTCGGCCACCTTGGAACGCTATCAAAAACCCATTACTGCTTATTACCCGAACGATGCTGCGCTACAGAACTTTGTGGGCAGTAATGGGCCCAATGCGTTCTACGATTCCGTAGCCCTTCGCCAACAATGTTGCCAGATCCGCAAAGTAGAACCTTTGAAACGCGCACTCGCCGGAAAAAAAATCTGGATCACCGGTATCCGCGCCGCTCACTCTCCAAACAGAACAGACATGCATTGGATTGAATGGGACGAAGGCAATCAACTCATCAAAGTGCACCCGCTGTTCAATTGGGCACAAGAACAAGTAAAAAGTTATATCAACTCTAATGTCATTCCTTACAATCCTTTACACGATAGAGGATTTGTAAGCATCGGCTGCGCCCCCTGTACCAGAGCCATAAAACCCGGCGAAGATTTCCGAGCCGGAAGATGGTGGTGGGAAGACGCATCAAAAAAAGAATGTGGTTTGCATGTACATGCATCCGTATCAAATGCATAACTAAGAAGCTTATACTATGAGTAGTGTGAACAACAGACAATTGGACTATCTCGAACAACTGGAAGCAGAAAGCATTCATATCTTTCGCGAAATAGCAGCGCAATTCGAACGCCCCGCTTTATTGTTCAGTGGTGGAAAAGACTCCATCACGCTCGTTCATTTAGCCAGAAAAGCATTTGCACCCGGAAAAATTCCTTTTCCATTGGTGCACATCGATACCGGACACAACTTCCCCGAAGCACTCGAATTTCGTGATGCTTTGGCAAAAGAAGTAAACGCCGAATTGGTAGTTCGTTTGGTTGGCGATACCATCAAACAACGCAATCTCACCGAACCAAAAGGTAAATTCGCCAGCAGAAACTGGTTGCAAACCTATACCCTACTCGACACCATCGAAGAGTTTCAATTCGATGCCTGCATTGGTGGCGCAAGAAGAGACGAAGAAAAAGCACGCGCCAAAGAACGCATTTTCTCTGTGCGTGATGAATTCGGTCAGTGGAATCCTAAACTCCAACGTCCGGAATTGTGGAGCACTTTCAACGGCCGCATTCATAAAGGAGAAAACGTACGTGTGTTCCCAATCAGCAACTGGACCGAACTTGATATCTGGAACTATATCAAAAAAGAAAAAATAGCCTTGCCATCAATCTACTTCGCGCATGATCGTAAAGTAATTGATCATGAGGGTCAATGGGTGGCTTTGTCTGAATTTGTACAGCTAGAACCTAACGACAAAATAGAAACAAAACGCGTTCGCTATAGAACAGTTGGTGATATGACCTGCACGGCTGCAGTTGAAAGCAAAGCTGCTACTTTAGAAGAAGTGATTGAAGAAATCACGGCTACGCGAATCAGCGAACGCGGCGAAACCCGCATCGATGACAAAGTAACCGAAGCGGCAATGGAAGACAGAAAAAAGAACGGCTATTTTTAAGTTATAAGCAATCAGTTATGAGCTTCCTGTACTAGTAATTTCGGAACATTCATAACCAAGAACACAAAACTCAAGACTTAATAACCAACACAAACAACTCTCATGGATTTACTCCGATTTATAACAGCAGGCAGTGTAGATGATGGAAAATCAACTTTGATTGGACGCTTGCTCTACGATAGTAAGAACATTCTTATTGATCAATTGGAAGCTTTGGAAAAACAAACCAAGAACAAAGCTGCCGGTGAAATAGATCTCGCCTTGTTAACAGATGGACTAAGAGCTGAAAGAGAACAAGGCATTACCATTGATGTAGCTTATCGCTATTTTTCTACCCCAAAACGTAAATTCATTATAGCGGACGCACCCGGTCATGTTCAATATACCCGTAACATGATCACCGGGGCGTCTAATTCGAATCTGATCATCATTTTGATCGATGCCCGACAGGGTGTTGTAGAACAAACCAGACGTCACTCCATCATCGCTTCTCTTTTGAAGATCCCGCATGTAGTAGTGGCCATTAATAAAATGGATTTGGTTGAATACGATCAACAGCGCTACAACGATATCGTGATCGACTACGCAACAGTTGCCAAACAATTAGGTTTAGAAGAAGTAACCTATGTACCAATCAGTGCCTTAAATGGAGGCAATATTGTAGACCGCTCTACGCACATGAATTGGTACGAAGGGCCTTCGTTATTAGAGTTCTTGGAAGAAGTGCCGCTTCAAAATGATATCAACTTATCAACGGCCCGCTTTCAAGTGCAATTGGTAATTCGTCCTCAAACTGCTGACCTTCATGATTACCGTGGCTATGCAGGGAAAGTAATCAGCGGGGTTTATAAAAAAGGCGATCAAGTTACGATCCTTCCGCAGCAATTACCCGCCACTATTTCCAAACTCGAAATTGCCGGAAAAGAAGTAGAAGAAGTTTTTGCACCACAAAGTGCCGTGATACATTTGAACGAAGACATTGATATCAGCCGAGGTGACAGTATTGTACTATCACACCAACAACCCAATGTTTCCAACGAATTAGAAGTCTTGCTGTGCTGGCTCGATGAAAAGCCTCTACAGCCCGGAAATAAATACTTATTACAACACAACAGTAGACTGGTTCGCGCCATGGTTCGAAATCTTGCTTACAAATTAGATGTAAACAGTTTGGAAGAGCAAGCGATAGAGGGAGGTGTTAAATTGAATGAAGTAGTAAAAGCTACCATTAAAACAGCTTCCCCATTGGTATTCGACGCCTACGATCAATTGCCTTTAAACGGCACGGCTATTTTGATCGATGAAACCAGCAATAGTACTGTTGCCGCCGTACTGTTTAAACAATCACTGTCTTAAAACAACACCATGATCTTACACCAGGTAGGCCTTAAACAAGGAAAAGTAATTCTAGCCGGCGCAGGTCCCGGCGACCCCGATCTTATCACCATTAAAGCAGCCAATGCATTGAGCACTGCCGATGTGGTGTTAACGGATCGCTTGGTGAGTCCGGAAATCTTAAAAACCCATGTACCTTCTAATGCGCTCATCATTAAAGTGGGCAAGCAAGGACATAAAGGAAAATCAACTCCGCAAAAAACCATCAATGAATTGATGGTAGAACATGCTTCACAAGGTAAAACCGTGGTACGTTTGAAAGGAGGAGACATTTCAGTGTTTTCAAATATTTTGGATGAATTGCAAACATTGGTAGAACATGATATTCTGTACGAATTGATTCCCGGGGTATCGGCTGCAATGGGTGCTGCTGCGTATACCGGAATTCCACTGACTGCCCGTAATTATGCATTAGGGGTTCGTTTACTCACCTTCTATAAACATGATGCGGTACCTGCAGACTATTGGTACGATCTGGCAAATACAGATGACACCTTGGTTTTCTACATGTCGTCTGAAACCCTTGATGAGTTGGTAGACCGCCTAAGAGCACACAACATCACTTCCGATAAATACATTGCTGTTGTTGAACAAGCAACTACTAAAAATCAAAATGCCTATATTTCAGCCATCCACAATCACAAGCAAACTTTTGCCGGATTGAAATTCCAATCGCCCTCTTTGGTGATCATCGGGAAAGTGGTGGCCTTACACGAACAATTCAGTTGGTTAAAGAACAGCGGTAAACAGGAGGCGTATTTTACAAGTTAGTTTAAATGTAATAGTAAGAATGCCTAGCACAATATTGATCAGTTTTCGGTAAATTGTAGTATTCACAATTACCGAAAACTGAATTGCTATGAAACTGCTTATAGCTTGTCTTTCTTTAGGATTATTGATCTCCTGCACTTCTCCCCTTGAGAAGACGGTTGATCTGAAACCTGTAGTGGATTCATTGTACTTCCACTTCAACAAACATGACTGGAAAAGCATGGCTTCAATGTATGCCGATTCTGCATTGTTTTTAGACCCTTCCTTGGGCTTGAAAGAAGTTGTGCAATCAAAGGATAGTATTGTAAAAAAGTACTCAGAACTAGAAGCTATTTTCCCGAATATAAAAGACAGTGTCATTAGAACTTACCAATCAGGATCGGATGTAATAACAGCGGAGTTTATTTCAATTGGTACGGGTCTTGATAGCACAAAACTATTTCTTCCTATTACTACGATTTTCACGATCAAAAACGGAAAGATTGTAAAAGATCACACGTATTATGATAATTAGTGAATGTGGCGCTATTTTACCAGAGATGGCTTTCAAGGTTGAGTTATGAGTTATTGAGTTTTAAGTTATTAAGTTCTGTGCAGCTGCGCTGCAACTTTCTTTGCGCATCGTTGTGTTCTTCCTCTCTTTGCGGTAGAGTCTACTGATTGGAAATTTTGATGTATGAATATAGTTGAAGAGCTCTTTTTTTGAGCACAAATAACACTGATTATTACAGATTGGCACAGCTTCGCGGCAACTTTCTTTGCGCATCGTTGTGTTCTTCCTCTCTTTGCGGTAGAGTCTACTAATTGGAAATTTTGATGAATGAATATAATTGAAGAGCTCTTTTTTTGACCACAAATAACACTGATTAGTACAGATTCCCACAGATTAGCCTCCGATATTCAACCAACCTAACTGCGATCAGGATTCACAGGATTAAAGGATTTACAGGATGGACAGTCTACCTCTTCCCTCCTCTTTTTTGTATTTCATTCCCACATTCACAAACTCCCAAATTCACCAATTAGCTCCCTGGCTGTTTCATTATTAATTATTAATTATTACTTCTTAATTATTAATTACCTCGTCCTAATTCCAACTTCCCCAAAAAAAACACGAGCCCATAAGACTCGTGTGTGCTGAAACAAATAACAGATGGTTGGAATAAACAATGACTAAACTGTTCTATACGCTTCGGCTTGATCTACAAACGAAGCAGCCTGTTGCAAATATTCTGCAGCAAATGCTTCTGAAGGAATGTGATCATTCATACGCATCACCGATTCTTTGAAACTTGTAAAGCCTGTAATTTTTCCTGTTGCAATGAAATGCGTATCGAAATCTTTTAAGATGCCTGCTTGAGTGTTACATTGCACGCCCTCTTTTAACAACAATGCTTTGGCTGCATGTACTTGCGCTGCATAAGCATGATAAATGGCATCGGCCCACGATTGAGTGGCTACCGTAGCTTCACTCAGAGCTAATTTTTCTCTTGCTTCCAAGATCAGTGTTGCCACTAAATCTATCATCACACCGGCACACTCTCCTACTCCAATGGCAGTTGAGAATTTCTGTTCTTGTCCCCAATCGATAAAGTCTTCGTCTTGTAAAGCTTCCAATCCTGCAAGAGGTTTGAGCAGTTCGTAGTAATAACGATCGCCTTTTTCAAAGCTGTAGTCGGCAAAACTTTTACCTGCTGCGTTGCTGATATAATCGTTGAGTACAACGCGCAATACTTCAGGTGCTCTTTTACTAGGAACTTTAATTACTTTATCTGCTATTCTTGCTTCCCCACTCCCCAATACAGCACCACCCACCAGCACTTGCAAGGCAGGCAATACCAATCCTTTTGCTTTCAAGGAACTTCCATGAAACCCAATGGAGGCCATTCCATGTTGACCACAACTGTTCATACAGCCGCTGATCTTAATGGCAATTTCTTTATTGTATAAGAATTCCGGAAACTCTTCTTCAATCACTTCCGATAGTACCAATGCAGTGCCGGTACTATTAGAGATACCGAGATTGCAGGTATCTGTACCCGGACAGCTTGTGATATCCGCTACACTACCAAAACCTGCAGCCGCCAAGTTCACCTCTGCTAGTGTATTGTAGATATATACTAAATGCTCCTTTTTCACAAATCGAAACTGCAAGCCTTGGTTGATGGTAACACGCACATCATCACCAATTACGTTTTTCAAACGCTCGGCGAGAAAACGGCTTGTGTCGCTACTAATGTTGCCGTTAGGCACACGCACATAAACTGCAAAAAATCCTTCCTGCTTTTGCGGTACTACATTCGTGGCCTGCCACAACTCATATTTCAGGGGATCTACCGGACTTGCTGCTGTATCGCCTTCGTACGATGGTAAAGCAGCCTCAGGAAACGCATCTGCGTTCACCGGGTATTCTTGATAGGTTAGAGCCAATTGCTCCGCTGCTACTAGCTCATTGAACGCATCGATACCAATCTTTTGAACGAGGAATTTGATTCGGGCTTTATGACGACTGTTGCGTTCTCCATGTCTATCAAACACACGCAAAACGGCTTCTAGATAAGGAATCAATAATGAAGCTTCCAAGAATTCGTGGGTGGCAACCGCTAAGTGAGGCTGGGCACCCAATCCACCTGCAATCAATATTTTAAAACCACGCACTTCTTTTCCGTCAATCACACGAATACGAGGAATGGCACCTAAATCGTGCATGAACGTTAAGGCCGTATCCTTCTCACTGCTACTAAATGCTATCTTAAACTTACGCCCCATTTCTTGACACAAAGGCTTGCGCAAGAAATATTCGAACATGGCATGCGCATAAGGAGTTACATCGAAGGGCTCTTCAGGATCAATACCCGCCATATCGGACGCTGTGATATTGCGAACCGTATTACCACAAGCTTCACGAATGGTAATGGCGTCTTTCTCTAATTCACTCCAAAGCTCCGGAGTGCGATCGAGGCTCACAAAGTGGATTTGAATGTCTTGTCGTGTTGTTAAGTGCAAGTTCCCGGTAGAATATTCATCCGAAACATCTGAAATACGCTTCCACTGCGCAAGTGTCATTTTACCATAAGGCAGTTTAATCCGAACCATCTGTACGCCGGGCTGACGCTGACCGTACACCCCACGCGCCAATCGAAGTGATCTGAACTTTTCCTCAGGGATGCTTCCTTCCTTAAATGCGCGAATTTTGCGCTCCAGTTCCAATATGTCTTTCTCTACTAAAGGATTTTCTAATTCCGTACGAAAACTTTGCATAGCTTATTGAATGTGTTGATTTTACAATCGAGTTTTACTGTTTTTTATTAGTCTACTACATTAATAGACTGTAACAAAAGTAACGAAATCTGCCCACCTGACCTAAGAAAAACTGCTTTTTTAAATGAACGTTAGTATTTATCCTATTTATTTAGTAGACTTTTAAGGAATTTATTTGGCTGAGGTTCTATTGTCTACTATTTTTGTAGGGTATTATGTGGACGGATCATCTTTCTACCAAATTAAATACCCTTCGCCGAGAAGGGAATTACCGCCAATTTTTGGAGGTAAACCGAAGTGCGCAGCACTTTCCACAGTTTTACTTCACCGATTCTTCCGGGAGATACCGTTCAGCTATTAATTTTTGCAGCAATGATTATCTAGGACAAAGCACGGAAGAGGATGTAATTGCGAAACTCTCCTTTGTAGCCCATAGATCAGGAACAGGCAGTGGAGGAACCCGAAATATTTCCGGAAGCACCAACCACCATGTAAGCTTAGAAACCACCCTAGCTAATTGGCACAAGAAAGATCGAGCCCTTGTATTCAATGGTGCTTATGCAGCCAATCACGCTTGTTTACAAACCCTCGGGCGGAACATTCCGAACTTGGTGTTCTTCTCCGACGAAAGAAACCATGCTTCCTTAATAGAAGGCATGCGCGCAGCCGGAAACGAGAAGAAAATATTCCGCCACAATGATTTGCAAGACCTCGAATTGAAATTGCAATCGGTTTCAATTGAAACCCCAAAAATAATCGTCTTTGAATCGGTTTATTCTATCAAAGGCACTATTGCACCACTGAAAGAGATCATAACGCTAGCTAAAAAATACCAAGCACTCACCTACTTAGACGAAGTTCATGCTGTAGGACTCTACGGACCTACAGGGGCAGGTATGAGTGAGCAAGAAAATTGTGCTGAAGAGATTGATCTAATCAACGGTACACTTTCAAAGGCAATCGGTGTATACGGTGGTTATGTTGCCGGGTCAGAACTATTGATCGACTTTATTAGAAGCTTCGCACCTGGATTTATTTTCACCACTTCTATTCCGCCTGCAATTTGCGCAGCCGCGGAAAAAAGTATTGAATCGATTCAAAAAAACGCTGAAAAAAGAAGGCTTTTCCATGAACAAGTGAAGCAAGCTCGTCGCACGCTTACTGCACATGGAGTCTATTTCAGTCCCAACAAATCACATATCACCAATATTCCCATAGGAGACGCTCATTTGTGCAAACAAATTGCATCCGCCTTATTAGAAGACCATGGAATTTATATGCAACCAATCAATCATCCAACAGTACCTATTGGCGAAGCCTGTTTGAGATTGATCATTACTGCGAAGCATCATCCCAAGCATCTGAATGTATTAACCTATGCATTGCAAAAAGTATTGGGAAAATTCAAAGTAGAAGATCCGGCACTCAGCCATCATATTTATTAAAATTTAATCGACAATAATACATGTCTGCACAAATAGATTCAACACAAAGCACAGTGGAAACCGCTAATAAAAATCCATTGTACCCCATCTTCTTAAAGCTGGAGGAATTTGATCTTTTGTTGGTAGGTGCAGGCAATGTAGCGTTGGAAAAAGTGCAATCGGTTTTGCGCAATTCACCCAATACAAGAGTGAGCATTGTGGCCCCTTTGGTAAGAGAAGAATTTCGCTCTTTCGTTTCGGACTATTCAAATGTTACCATACATGAAAGGGCTTATCAAGAAACAGACTTGGAAGGCAAGGACTTGATTATATGTGCAACTGACAACCAAGAACTACACGTTCAAATTAGAGAACAGGCTCATGCCAAAAACTTGCTTGTAAACGTAGCCGATACTCCCTTGTTGTGCGATTTCTATTTAGGCAGTATTGTACAAAAGGGTTATTTAAAAATGGCTATTTCAACCAATGGCAAATCACCCACCGTTGCTAAACGTGTAAAAGAAGTTTTGAACGACGCCTTCCCTAATGAGATCGATGATCTAATTGGGAATATCAATAAAGTACGTGCCACTTTAAACGGCGATTTTAACAATAAGGTTAGAAAACTCAACAAACTCACCAGTAGTTTAGTGGACGATCAAGAGCTGCAAGCAAAGAAGTGGAAAAAAGTAGCAAGCTACACATTAGCAGCTTTTGGTTTCATGGTATTGGGTCATCTTCTTTTTTCGTATTTCCCTTACGAAACGATTGGCGCCTCAGTAACTAAATTGTACAAATCTCTTGATGCAAATTTCCCTATCATGTTGCTCGCCGGCTTTATTGCACAGTTGGTTGATGGCGCACTTGGAATGGGTTATGGGGTAACCAGTGCCACAGTATTAATGTCGGCCGGAGTTAGTCCCGCCGCAATTAGTGGCAGTATCCACACTGCCGAAACATTTGCTTCGGGTGTATCGGGATACAGTCATTACAAGTTCGGAAATGTGAACATGAAATTATTCAAAGCACTCGTGATACCCGGTGTATTAGGGGCTGTGGCCGGAGCAATTCTATTAACACAGTTGGGAGATAAATATGGTAATTATGTTCGTCCATTTATTGCCATATATACATTGTTTCTAGGGATCAAATTCATTATCAATGCCTTTAAGGAAATTAAGCCTCAAAAAAAGATAAAACGATATTCAGTATTGGCAGCCGTAGGAGGTTTTTTTGATTCATTTGGCGGTGGTGGATGGGGACCCATTGTTACTTCAACACTAATCAACCGAGGTAGAAATCACCGCTTTGCCGTGGGCACGGTAAGCTTAACCGAATTTTTCGTTACCGTATCCAGCGCTTTTACTTTCTTTACTATGATAGGCCTCACCCACTGGCAAACCATTGTAGGACTTATTATTGGCGGAACCATTGCAGCTCCTATTGCCGCAAAACTTGCCGGCAAACTGCCCCGCAAAACGGCTTTCTTATTGTTAGGCGCCTTGGTTATTTTCTGGAGTGCAAGAATTTTGATTAAATTATTCTAATTAAATCACAATCGAAACAGGTACTCCCTTACTTAAGAACTATTAGTCTACTATTTTAATTGATATTTGAATTTAAACCCAGATCAACTCAAAGATGAAAAAGATTTATTTAAGCGATTCAGGCCCAAAAGTATCTGAAGCAGTTTATGGCTTCTGGAGATGGGATGCAGAAACAGAAAATGCTCCTCAAAAAATGGAGCGCATTGTTAATCTTTGCTTAGAACTGGGAATCAATACATTTGACCACGCCGATATTTATGGTCATGGATTAGCAGAGTCATGGTTTGGTGACGTGATCGCAAAAAAATCATTCAAAAGAGAAGATATTGTTCTGTTCACTAAATGCGGCATTAGCTTACCCAATCACAATCAACCGGGTATTCGAATCAAGCATTACAACACTTCAAGAGAGCATATCAAAGAAAGTTTAGACAATTCTTTGAAACGTTTGAAAACAGACTATATCGATATATTTCTGTTAGACCATCTTGATCCACTTTCCAATCTAGAGGAAACAGCGATAACATTGGCGCAACTAAAAGAATCGGGCAAAGTTAAAAACATTGGTGTGGCCAACTTTACCGTTTTTCAACATCAGTTATTAGCCTCAGTGCTCCGTTTTCCCATTGTGACCAATCACATTGAACTCAACCTTCTTCAAACCGAACCTTTGGAGAATGGCCAGCTCGATTATATCAAACAGCGCTTTATGAGGCCCCTCGCCTCCTCACCTTTAGCCGGTGGAGACATTGCCAACAGTACCGACCACAAAGCATTGGCAGTTAGATCAGTTTTGGAAAAATTGGCGCCTAAATACAATGCTGATATTGAATCATTGGCAGTCGCCTGGATTGTATCCCTTGGAGCGATTCCCCTCATAGGTACCACTAATGAGGCGCGTATTCATCATGTTGCAGATGCTTTCAATTTTGAGTTAGATCGACAAGACTGGTATCAACTCTACGCAGCTTCAACCAATCAAAAATACTAATCATCAACCACTTAAACTTCGCAGGAAACAACTTGAAAGTCCCTCAATCCTTGATCCTTTAAAATACTAACAAGCATTCATCATTAAAATGTAAAACGATGAAAGTGTCAAGGGCAAGTAGCTTATTATTCCGTAGAATGAGGCTATCTTTGCACTCAAATTGTTATGTATGCCTATTATGAATGCAGACCTGGCCACTCGTGATTATGGATTCTCTGTTAAAGACAGTGCAGGTCACCATCTTACCATTGACATTCCTGAAGATCAAGGAGGAAATGGAACGGGTTTTCGTCCGATGCAATTGCTACTTGCTGCACTCAGTGGTTGCAGTGGTGTTGATATGGTCAATATCCTGAAAAAACAACGTCAGGATTATGAAACGCTTAATATTACTGTTGATGGCGAACGCGAGAAAGATAAAGATCTAGCGATCTGGGAAACTGTTGAAGTAGTATTCACCCTTACCGGAAACGTAGATGCTCAGAAAGTTTACCGCGCCGCTGCACTTTCAATTGATAAATATTGCACAGTTGCAGAAACCCTACGCAGAGCGGGCGGAAAAGTAAACTTTAAAGTAATTGTAAACGGAGAAGAAGTAAAAGCTTCATTATAAAAGGAATGACATGGCTCAACAACGCAGTACAAAAGCAATACGTACACAAACCAAACGTACCGAACAGAAAGAACACAGCACTCCGCTATTTTTAACCAGTAGTTTTGTGTATGATTCTGCTGAAGATATGGCGGCAGCTTTTATGGACGACAGCTTGGATGTAAATATCTACAGCCGTTTCTCCAACCCAACCGTAGACGAATTCGTTGAAAAGATCGTAGTATTGGAAGGTGCCGAAGATGGTATTGCTACCGGAACAGGAATGGCTGCAGTGTTCAGTACTTTCATGACTTTCCTTAGTAAAGGAGATCATATTGTATCCGCTTCTGCTGTATTTGGTTCAACCCATACCATTCTCACGAAGTACATGCCCAAATGGGGAATTGAGTACTCGTATTTTGATATGGCAAAACCTGAAACAGTAGAAGCACTGATCAAGCCAAATACAAAAATGATGTATGTGGAAACCCCTTCAAATCCGGGTTTAGACATCATTGATATCAAATTTCTTTCTGATATCTGCAAAAAACACAAAGTACTGTTGGTTGTAGACAATTGCTTTGCAACACCGGCAGTTCAGCAACCTATTGAATTGGGCGCCGATTTGGTTTTGCATTCTGCTACTAAATTCATAGATGGACAAGGTCGTGTACTCGGTGGTGTAGTGGTAGGTCCTAAAGACTTGATCTATCAAATGTATTTGTTCGTTCGAAATACAGGACCTAGCATGAGTCCATTCAATGCATGGGTACTCACGAAAAGCTTGGAGACATTGTTCTTACGAATGGATAAACACGCTTCCAATGCGTTGGCATTGGCAACACATTTTCAAAATCATCCGAAATTAAATTGGGTAAAGTATCCATTTCTTCCCACCCATCCTCAATACGAAATCGCCAAAAAGCAAATGAGCAATGGTGGCGGTATTGTTACAATGGAAATTAAAGGGGGCGTAGAAGCAGGAAGAAAATTCCTCAATGCATTGCAGATGTGTTCTATGACCAATAATCTTGGTGATAGCAGAACCATTGCTTCTCACCCCGCTTCTACAACTCATAGCAAACTCAGTGATGCTGAAAAAGCCGGAGTAGGAATTACGGCCGGATTGATTCGAGTTTCCGTAGGCCTAGAAGCTGTTGAAGACATTATTGCTGATATCGAACAAGCGCTGGCAGCTAGCTAAAATATTGAAACAATATAAAAGGGAACGCCGTCTCAATGAGACGGCGTTCCCTTTTATTTCAATTAGAATTCGTATTCAAATGATCTTAAAAACGCATAGAAAGCATTTTCAAGCTACTAGTTAACATTATAGACTGTAGCGAAAGGTAATTCCATACGTGCGTTGATCACCCAATACTGCCGCATACTGTCCCGCATTTCCACCGGCTGGCAATAATTGTTCGTAGTAGTTCTTGTTAAAGATATTTCTTCCCCAAACAAATACCGACAAACCGGTTGTGTTCACTCTAAATCCTACCCGTGCATTTACAATAGCGTAGGCCGGAATATTTAAATAGGTAGAAGGTGAAGGGCTTGATGAAAATTCGGAGCGATAAAAAGTTTCTAACGCACTAAAGAATTTTCCGTTGTTGTGGAAAAATGATGATGGCGTTGTCCACTCCCCACCGAAACTGCCCGACCATTTTGAAATCCCCGGTAATCGACTTCCGGAAATATCTTTGAATGCTTTTTGAACTCCGTTTTCAGTTAGCCCAGTTTCTTCCAAAGGAAGTGGCGCGTTGGTGAACTTCACATATTTGGCATCCGTATAAGCAAGTGCTCCAAAGAAGGTAAAGCTTGAGCCTACCCGAAGGTTTGCATCCAATTCAACCCCATTCACTCTTACTTTTTCAGCATTTGCGATGTACCCTCTATTTACACCTAATTCAGGAGATTGCACATTGGCCTGATAATTTTTAATATCAGTATTGTGATATACAATGTTCAAAGTGAAGTTATCTGTTGGATTTGTTTTTACCCCTATTTCATAATGCTTCACATCCTCAGGTTTAATAACAGCCAAATCGGTTGCAGGCTGGCCATTCACAGTTGGCAAACCTGCCACATTTACACCAACTGGTTTAAAGCTGGTTGAGTAAGTAGCGAATGCATTGATGCGTTTGTTTGGTCGATAAGAAAGCGTCACCTGATAAGTGAAATTACGCTCATCAGCAGCGGCAACATATGACTGGCTGGTGTATACGCTGTTCTTAAATCCTTGAAGTGTTGCTTTCTCTGCAGTTGTTCCATTGTAAGTAGCGGTATCCAATCCTCCTGATGCTACACGATTGTACACTACATCCTTGTTGTCATAATTGTATCGAATGCCCGGTTGAAAATGGAAACCTTTTGCAAATTCCCAATCTACGTTGGCAAACACTGCGGCACTTTGCGATTTAATAGAAGATTGTGTACTAATTCCAAATTCTTCGAATAATCCGGGAGTCTTCCACAAGGTACTTGTACTGCTTTGAGCAAAACGCCACTGATCTTTACCGGCTTCTTCCAACCCCTCCGTTGTAACAATTTGATCGATGTAGAACAACCCCACCACACCGCTAAACTTAGGAGAAAGTTCACCTGCATAGCGAATTTCTTGCGACCAATTGGTATGCCTAGAGGGATTTTGAGATTTTGCCAATGCTTCTAATCCGGTAAAGTCGCGGTCATTGGAAGGTCGCCAATCCCAATACCTCCAAGCAGTGGTTGAAGTAAGCTTACCAAAACCAATTTTCTGGTCTATATTCAATGACAGCCCTCCTAATTCGTTGCCCGAATTCCATGGTACATCCTGGTCTATTTTGCGATCAAAAGCATTATAGCTGGGAGGGGTATATTCCAAATCTGAAATGATGGCATTGAACTGGCGATACGCTGCTCGTTTGGTAGTCACAACTCCTGCCAATACTTGCGCATATCCGTCGGGATCTTGACGCGAAAAATCGCCCGACAATAAAACCGATGTGTTTTCAAAGGGTTTGTACAGCAATTGGCCGTGCACCCCCGCGTTGTTCAACTCGTTTGTATATTTCTTTGTGCGAACGTTTTCAACCAAACCATTTCTATTGGTACCGGAAAATGAAATTCGTCCGGCAATGTTTTTAGTAAGTTTACCCGTTACTGAAGCTTTGGCTTGTACAAACGAATAATTCCCATAGCTTACTTCAAAATTTGCTCCAGACTTGAAAGAAGGCTTTTTTGTAGTGATATTGAACGCACCTGAAGTGGTATTCTTCCCGAACAGGGTTCCTTGAGGACCACGCAATACTTCCACTTGCTCGATATCGATAAAATCGAAAGTGGCAGCAGCCGGGCGAGCAAAGTAAACTCCATCTACATAGAATCCAACACCAGGATCCAGTCCATCATTGGTTAAACCAAATGGAGAACCCAAGCCACGAATATTGATACCTGTATTGCGAGGATTGGAACTGTACAGTTGTAAACTGGGTACCAATTCTTTTAAACGATTCACATTGAATGATCCCGAATTTTCAACTTGTGCTCCTGATACAACCGAGATAGGAATAGGCACATTCTGAGCCGATTCAATTCTTCGTCTTGATGTAATCACTACCTCGGAAAGTTGGGTATTTTCTACCAATACGATGTTCAATGTAGAATCTTTGATTTCGCGAATCTCCGTTTCAACGGGGTAAAAACCTGCGGATGAAATCTGCAGAACAAATGGGAGCGTTGAAGGTGCCTGTATGGTGAATTTTCCTTTCGCATCTGCAATTGCAAATGCTTTTGTAGATTTCACTCGGATGGTAGCTCCATCAACAGGGGTGCCCTTCCCGTCTACTATTATACCCGATAGTGACGATTGCGCAAAAACGCTAAAGGTGACTAAAAAACTAAAAAACAGAAAGCTGATTTTCTTTTGCATAAAACAGTTGTTTGGTTGTTTCACAACAACCATTAATAAATAAAATAAAGAGGCAGGCAAAGCAATAGCCTAATGTTCTAAATCAACATCGGTACGAAGTAATAGCTGGTATATGATTTAACTTCTGGTACAAGAGATTTGATACTATTCTGATGCAAACATAATATACGATATTTATTCTACCAAATTTGTAGACTATTAAACATTACTTAGGCACTCGTATACCTGTTGCCTTTAATTTATGTGAGAAAGTGATTAGAATAACCGCAACGCTTTTCCGGCGTGGGATTACAGAAGAATAAAGTACAGCTGGGAGGAATACCGGTGCGAAACCGGATTAGCAAAAAAACAATAATTGGAACTGTTATTGATAAATTTTCAATATTTACCCTATCTTTTTAGTAGACTTTTATTTTTGAAAACTAACGATTTGTGCTATTGAAATAAAGAGGTTCAAACATTTCATGACATACTAGTTAATGTGCGTTCGCACTATATAACAGTGTAATCTTCTATCCAAGCGACTCCTCCAACCGATATTTTGAGCTTGGGCCTTCGAGGTCCCTGAGCAAGACCGCAGGTTTAGTCGAAGGGCCGATGAAGGTCCAGCGAAAAATATCGAAACTTTAATAAAAAAAAAGCGGCGTCATTCCGAACGAATGAGTTTGCAAAGCAAACGAAGGAGAGAGGACCCTCTGAATGGGTTTTTCAGAAAGAATCCTATTTCGAAGCACTAAAGCTACATGGTATTAAGTAATTTAGTTGTTTAGTTTTTAAGTCGCTTCACCATTGACTCATGGCGCTCATGTTCACGCAAGAATGCGCAAAGAACAAATTCAAACCGGGATCTTTTGTAATGCCCAAACTCAACAACTAAACTACTAAATCACTCAAAAACTCACCAACGAGTTTAGTGAAAAAAAACTGCTTCAAAACCGCCTCTTACATAACAACGCGTTTTGAGGTCCCTCTCTCGCTGCGGCTGCTTCGCAGCCTCGCTCGTTCGGGATGACGAGGATTTTTTTGAAAGAACCCAGATTTCTCGCATCCTTCTTCAGGCCTTCGGCCTTGCGAAGCATGCTCGAAATGGCTTCGAACATCGTTTTCGGCAGATATGGACGAATGGTACTCAAAAAATGAA
>DGDD01000129.1 GCA_002385265.1 Chitinophagaceae bacterium UBA3961 | reverse complement strand
TACAAAGCCCCTTCCTTGCAAAAATGCCTGAGCTTTTGCTGCAAGTGCTAAGTTGATACTGGCACGAGGAGAGCCCCCGTAGCCGATTATTGGAACCAATTTCTCCAAACGATAATCGGCGGGATAGCGAGTGGCAAATACGATATCTAAAATGTAGTTCTCTACTTTTTCGTCCATATAAATTTGGCGCGTCAACTCTTTCGCTGCTACTACTTCTTGCATCGACACCACTTGTTTCACTTCTCCGCCTTTAATGCCCAAAACATTTTGACGAATGATTTGTGCTTCCTCATGCTTTTGGGGATAGCCCACAATTACTTTCATGATAAAACGGTCTTGCTGGGCTTCCGGCAAAGGATAGGTACCTTCTTGTTCCAAGGGGTTTTGAGTTGCCAATACCAAGAAGGGCTCATCTAATTTGAAAGTAGTATCACCAATGGTAACTTGGCGCTCTTGCATGGCTTCCAACAATGCACTCTGAACTTTTGCCGGAGCACGGTTGATCTCATCTGCCAAAACGAAATTGGCGAAAATGGGACCTTTCCGAACCACGAACTCATTACGAGGCTGGTTGTATATCATGGTACCGAGCACGTCGGCGGGCAATAAATCGGGGGTAAACTGAATCCGGCTGAATTTACCGGCCAAAGCTTGTGAAAGCGACTTAATGGAAAGGGTTTTTGCCAATCCGGGCACACCTTCCAACAGAACGTGGCCATTGCTGAGAAGACCAATCAATAGGCGATCCAACATCTGATGTTGGCCAATAATCACCCTTCCTACTTCATCTCTCAATCGATCAACAAAAGCACTTTGATACTGGATCTTTTCATTTAACTGACGAATATCGTCGGCTGTTAACACCATAAAAACGGAGGTTTAGTGAGTTTTTCAGTTCTAACACCTTAATTGCCATAAAATTACGGCAACTAATACATAGGAAACGGATTCACGACCATCTTATTTGCAAGATGAGTGCCAAATGATGATTTTTTCTAAATTTTACCCCTTTTCAACCACCCCGGAAGCAATATTTTGAATGAAATTCAGTTTTGGAACTAAGGAATTTCCCCTATAAAACAGGCTATTAGGCCCTATTTTTGTAGCTATTAACAGAACCAATTTCCTTTTTATGAAAGCTATTTACTTTTCTGCACTGCTTGTTTTGGCTGCTTCATGTAGCAAGAGCGACAGTACCCCTGAAGATAAAACGAAGGTGATCACCACCGGTACTTGGAAATACGATCGTTCCGGTATGGATTTCAATTTAGATGGAGTGGCGGAATCGGATCTTCCACCCGGTTATCTTCAATCTTGCGATACCGATAACCTACTCACCTTTAATGCAGATAGTACCGGAGTGGTAGACGAAGGTCTTACCAAATGTGATGCAGCCGACCCACAAACCGTCAATTTCACCTGGAGTTTTAATGCCGATAAAACCGTTATTAATTTCCCAACGGCTGTTATTAGCAATGTTTCGGGAGACGTGACCGTGAAAAAATTAACGTCAACTGAATTAGACTTGCAAAAACAGATGACATACATGGGCACAAACGTGAACATCATCATCGAATTCAAGAAATAAATTCCTGCACCAACTGATTGATACGATGGTAGCCTATTACGATAAGTACTTGGCTACTATCGGCAATCTTCGTCCTACACCAAATGCTTTACAACTTACGCGAATGATGGGGCAAAATTGATTTCGTTTGTACTCATTCGTATTCACCAACTTAATCACTCGATTCACCAGCGCTTCATCTACGCCCATAGTGATAATTTCTTTCGGGCCTTTTCTTCTTTCAATGTATTGATACAAAACTTTATCGAGTAACGAATAATCAGGCAAACTATCACTGTCTTTCTGATTGGGTCGAAGTTCAGCAGAAGGTGGCTTTGTAATGATGTTCTCAGGAATGATCTCTTTGTTGCGATTGATATAACGAGCCAAGGCAAATACTTGCATTTTATATACATCACCCAAAACACTCAAGCCGCCGGCCATATCTCCATATAAAGTTCCATAACCGGTAGAAAGCTCACTTTTATTAGAAGTGTTCAGTAATATATAGCCGAACTTATTGGCAATTCCCATGAGCAAATTGCCTCGCGTTCTGCTTTGAATGTTTTCTTCGGCTAGGCTAAAGGGCAGGTCTTGAAAAATCGGTTTCAAGGTGCTCAAAAAATTCTCATAGATATCTTTGATAGCTACGATATCATATGGATTCCTCAAGTTCTCACTCAACTTTACTGCATCTGTTACAGAGTGCTCTGTTGAATAAGGCGAAGGCATTAAAATAGCTCTTACATTTTCAGCTCCCAAAGCATCACAAGCGATTGCCAAAGTAACGGCGCTATCAATCCCTCCCGAAGAACCAAGAATCGCTTTTGTAAAACCCATTTTTCTAAAATAATCTTTGATACCCAATACCAGGGCGTCGTAGATTTCTGCAATGTTTTTAGGCTCCGTAAGAAAATCAATGATCTTTTCGGGATCGTTCACTCTGCTCACCCGCATGTCTTTGTCAAAACTTCTCAATGCCACAGTTTCCCCTTCAACAGGGCTCCATGCAATAGAACCCAAGTCTACCACTTGAAAATCTTCTTGGAAGTAAGCCAGCTCTTTAACGATCGCTCCATTGGCATCCATTACAACACTACCTCCATCGAATACAATTTCAGTTTGACTTCCCACCGTATTCACATACACCATGGGCATTTTGTATTTCAACACATTGGCACGCACCACTTCTTTGCGGTCATCGGCATGATCGTAATCGAATGGAGAAGCTGAAATATTGATCATTAAATCGGGCGACTGAGGCATCAATTTATCCATTGGGCAAATACGGTACAAAGGATTATCGCCTAAATTCCAGATATCTTCACATATTGTAAGGGCAATTTTCTTGCCTTTGAACGGAATCACCTGCCATTGAAAGCCGGGTTCGAAATAACGGTATTCATCAAATACATCGTAGGTTGGCAACAAGGTTTTATATGCAGTACCCAAAACTCTTCCTTCGTATAAAAACCAAGCTGCATTGAAAAGGTCCTTCCCTTCTTTCTCTGGATTGATGGCCGGTGCCCCAACGATGATGCCAATAGTATCGGAAGCAGCTTTCAATAGATCGATCGATTGATAGCAGCTGTTCACGAAATCATTGAATTCAAGAAAATCGCGGGGTGGGTACCCACAAACCGAGAGTTCAGTAAACACCACGAGATCGGCGCCTTCAGCTTTCGCCTTCCCGATGGCTTCTAGCATCAGTTTGGTATTGTACTCGAAATTTCCAATATGATAATTCTGTTGTGCCAGTGCTATTTTCATGGTACAAAGGTAATAAGACCAGTTTTCAATTTTAAGAGTACTTTTGCAACAAGCTTTAAAAAATTGCGTTCCAATCACATGAAACAACTGTTAAGTGTAGCTACCCTTTTTGTGCTGTTGGTAGCCTGTTCCTCTAAAAAAGGACCCGATGTGTCCAATATTAAAGTAGAATTTAAAGTAGTACGTTTTGAACAAGACTTTTTCGCTCTTGATACCAACAACCTCGAAAAAGGGCTGAAAGATCTTGCGCAAAAATACCCCCTCTTTCTGAACGACTACCTCATTCAAATTCTCGGATTGCCTCCCGTTAATGATAGTTCCGGCCAAGCACTCATGGCAATCAAACAATTCATTAGTGATTACAAGCCGGTGAAAGATTCTTCTGATAAAATTTTCGCCTCAACTAAAAAAATTGAAGAGGAGTTCATTGAGGCACTCAAGCACTTGAAGTATTATTTCCCTACTTATCAGGCACCCAAAGAGTGGCTCACCTATATTGGACCCATGGATGCCTTTGTTCAAAGTGGCATGGGAACTTATAGTGATATCATTACAAAATCGGGATTGGCTACCGGATTGCAATTGCACTTAGGTGCTAATTTCTCGCTCTACAATTCGCAAATGGGATTGGCCCTGTATCCAAATTATATATCTCGCAAATTCAGTCCCGAAACCATCGTTGTAAACTCAATGAAAAACATCATTGATGAAATTCAACCCGATAATAGTAAGGGATTCGTCTTGGTAGAACAAATGATTGAAAAAGGGAAGCGCTTGTATGTATTGGATCAATTGATGCCCGATGCGGCAGATACTTTGAAAATTGGGTACACGTCTTCGCAGTTGAAAGGATGTTATGAAAACGAAGGCCGCATTTGGAACTTTTTCGTAACCAATAATTATTTACTCAACAGCGATCCCGGAATTGTTCACAATTACATGAGTGATGGACCAAAAACGGATGAATTTGGTCAAGGAGCACCCGGTTTCATCGGCTTATTCGTTGGTTGGCAAATTGTAAAAAAATATATGGACGATCATAAAGAAATGTCTTTAACAGATCTTCTAAAACTTAATCCTCGAAAATTATTTGAAGACAGTAAATACCGTCCAAAATAGTTCGAATTGAAACTGTTTCTGTTGAACTAATTTGAAGCCATGTTAAACAAACATGGCTTCTTGATTTTCAGTAGAAAATAATTGAGTGGATTCCTCTATTTAACAGAAATAAAATCGTGCAGTTGCTATCATTTCCCTATCTTTCAGAACACGCAACAAACGAATGGCAAAAATCACTTTCAACAACAAAGACAGCGTCTTCTTTACAGCTCTCAAATCAGACGTAGATCAGTACTTCAAGGCAAACAATCTGAAAAAAACAGGGAATTGGAACTTGTATATTAAAACCCTGGTGTTAATTCCGCTTGCAATTACACTTTACTTGTACCTCCTTTTTGGAAATGGACCTGCAGTTATATCACTATTTGCTTGTGCAATACTTGGTTTCACGTTTGCCAGCATCGGATTCAATGTAATGCACGATGCCTGTCATGGAAGTTTTTCTTCAAAGAAATGGGTTAATGAAGTAATGAGCTTAACCTTGAATGCGCTTGGAGGAAATGCCTTCATTTGGAAATTCAAGCACAATATTATACATCATACTTATACCAACGTTGATGGTATTGACGACGATATCGCTAAAAGCCCGCTGATGCGTCAATGTGCGTCTCAACCTTGGGTGCCTGCACATCGCTACCAACATATTTATGTAGTTCTAATATATGCCATCTCTTCTTTTGCTTGGGTATTTTTGATGGACTTCAATAAGTACCTAAACAAACGAGTTTACAAAACAGCTATGACACGCATTACACCAATGGACCATTTCGTGTTTTGGTTGAGTAAGGCGCTTTACGTTGTGTTTTATGTAGTAATTCCTATTCAGTTATTAGGAGCTTCCAATTGGGCCATTGGCTTTACGGTAATGCATATTACCATGGGCCTCACTTTGGCATTGGTGTTTCAATTGGCACACGTAGTTGAAGGTGCTTCTTTCGAATTTGCTGGTGGAACAGACCGTTGTATCGAGAACGAATGGGCCATCCATCAAATTAAAACAACCGCCGATTTTTCAGCAAAGAATAAACTGGTTTCTTGGTTAGTAGGTGGGCTGAACTTCCAAATTGAACATCATCTATTTCCAAGAATTAGTCACGTTCATTACCCGGCCATTAGTGAGCTGGTAAAGAAGAATTGTGAGAAGTTCAATTTAGAATACAACTACTTCCCTACAGTTAGTTCAGCCATTGCTTCTCACTTTCGCATGATGAAAGAATTGGGCCAGAACCCTGTAGTTGCAGGAGCCTAGCACTATTTTTTAATGTGATCTTTCAGAAACTGTCTTGCTTCTTGTGTAGAAGGAAGATCGGGATACGCATCTTTTGGAATGAGGAAGAAGGAACGATTATCGAAGTAGAGATGAAAGAAATAATCGGTTTCCTGAAAGGTGCTAAATGCATCCCATTTCCACAAATGCGTTCCTCTTTCTGTTGAAAGGTGAACACCCTCCTCAGTTAAATTCAAACTGAATTCATCGCGAAAAGTTTGAGAACGCTTATAAATATTGCTTGGCAAAATATAGCGAACAGTGACCCATAAAATGATCCACATAATGGAGAAGATCAAAAAGCTGAGTGCTTGAATGATTTTGAGCCCTAATAGAATAGCAGAAATAATGGCAAATACATTGACCACAATCACCAATAATCGAATTTCTCTTCTCGTCAAAAAATGACTTCTTAAAGCATCTAACACCTGCTTTTTATCATAACCAAAATGTACCGTCATCCTTACTTATTTTTTAGTTCCTTTTCACTGATCGACCAAGTGCCCATCACTTCTCCTTTGATGCTAACAAACTCAACTTTCATAATTCTTTCACCGGTTTTACCACTAATGGTAATACGAGTATAATTCTGCGCTTCTACCAAGGTATTGGCAATGCGAGCCGGATTGTCTTTTTCAGTTCCAAACACTCGTCCAATTCCGGATGTTAAAGGAGAAGAAGTGATATCAAAGAGTGGATATTTGTCTTTACGCGCATATTTAATTACTTCACTGTGGTGGCGATCCCCTGTTAAGAACACAACACCGGAAATATTCTCAGCATCCAAAAAAGCCATCAGTTCTTCGAATTCAACCGGATAGTCTTGCAAGCAATCAAATGGTGAAGCCGGGTTCAATGTTTGACTACCTGTAACGATGAATTTAAAAGGAGCCTTACTATTGAGAAGGGCATTTTTAAGCCATTCCATTTGAGTGGGGCCCCACATTCTTTTATTAGGGTTGGGTTTGCCATAAACAGTGGGAGTCATATCGTCACTGCTTCTATAAGTTCTATCGTCCATTAAGAAGAAATCACAATCGTTCTGGCTCATTCTGGAATAAATGCCTTCGCCATTGAATCCATAGGCCGCATTTGCCCAATAGTTGGTAAACACTTTCCTGCTTTCTTCTTTTAAGGAAAAGCTTTTATCTGCGTCATTTGAACCATAATCGTGGTCATCCCAGATAGCATACTGTGGCATTGCTTTCAGGAAATCCTTTAAAATAGGCATGCTGCGATCTCTGTGAGCACGATACCAAATCCCCCATTTGCTAAAATAGTCGGGCTCTCGTAAATACCAGTTATCTCCCAACCATAGCATGAATCCCGCTTTTTCTTTTGCCATGGTTTCAAAGATCGAAGAGTCGCCACCATAAGGCTTTCCAGGTCGATCGTATTGAGGTTCGTTGAAATAGGCACAACTTCCGGCGAGGAAACTGAAATCAGGAGCAGGTTTTCTCCACTGCCACAATTCAGACGTAGTAAAGGTTCCTTTCCCTGCTACCACTGGCTTCTTCTCTCCCACTCCGGTTACCAAAACTTCATAATCGTAGCTCGTGTTCATGTCTAGACCCACCACATCAAAAGTTACCGGTGCATACCAACTCGATTTACCGGTAGTTTCAGACGTTTTAAACACTTCTTTTCCATCTTTTGTTGACTTCACAACTAAGGTAGCCGTGGAGCCGGGCACGAGTTCCACCCAAATCTTAGCCGTGCGTAGTTCAGTATGACCAAGCATGGGGCCTGAAACCAACTGAGCTTGTGCAGCATTTATTAAAAAAAGAAGGAGAAAAGCAAAAATTGACGGGAAGAGTCTAAAGCGAACCATAATTTTGGGGATTAAGAGACACAAAGTAAATAAACATCATGAAGAAGCCCTTAATTTCTGCGTTATTTTTCCTCGGAATCTTGACCCTGATTGCTTGTAAACAAGACCGTAAAGTAACCCGAGCCATGTACTATTGGAAAACGGTGTTGGCCGCCAATCCTTCCGACAAGGCTCCCATGGCAGAACACAGCGTTCGGAAATTGTATGTCAAATTTTTTGATGTTACTTGGAATGCCAATTTGAACCGTCCTGATCCGGCGGCAAAAATTCAAATCATTCCCCAAGCTGTGGATTGGCTTCAAAACGACAGCATCGAACTGGTGCCCGCCATTTTCATTACCAATGAATGCATGAAAATGATTGCAGCCAATGCAACCGATGAACTAGGAGAACGCATCAATTATTTGTTAGGCGGAATGCTTACGGTTCAAAACCTTCCAAAAGTAAAAGAGATCCAAATTGATTGTGATTGGACGGAAGAATCGAGGGACAAGTACTTCGCTTTACTTACCTATTTGAAAACACTTCCACTGTTTATGGATTCGAAATTATCGGTAACCGTTCGAATGCATCAGTGCAAGTTCAGTACTAAGATGGGAATTCCTCCAGCAGATAGAGGCCTATTGATGTGCTATAACATGGGGAATTTAAAAGACAGCAAAACCGGAAACTCCATTCTTGAAGCCAATGAATTGGAAAAATACATCGAGAATCTTAACAGCTATCCTCTTCCATTGGATATCGCCCTTCCTTTATTCGAGTGGAAAGTATTGTTCCGTAACAATCAATTCGACGGTATTATTTCAAACATTTCAGATTCAGCTTTGGCGGGCGTTGCCACGGCCTCAGGAAACAATTATACGTTCAACAAGGATACGTTGTTAGTGGGTTATCCTTTCAGAAAAGGCGATGTGTTAAGAGTTGAAAAAAGTTCTTACAACGAAATCATTAAAACCGCCAACTTACTCAGTCCAAAACTGAGAACTGAAGAATTCACTTTATCCCTATTCCACTTAGACTCGACCGTTCTGTCAAAATTCAGCAAAAATGAACTGGAAACGATTTATAACAGCCTCAATAAGTAGTAGTGTTGCAATACTCTTCCCATACAACATTATAGGATGCGCGGGAGGAGACCCGGACCCTTACGATTATTATGTCAATTTCTTTCAGCAGAAGATCAATGGCGACAAGGCCCTAGAGCCCTTCCTGTATACTAATTACCGCTTCCTCTACGATTCTCAGGAGCCGGTTTCAACTGCGGAACTGCTGAGCGAAGAATGGAGCGATTGGTCGAAAAATAGTTTTTCAAAAAAAGATGCGTATTCTTTTCTGATTAACTTTTCGGAAAAGGAAATCAATCAGCTTTATCAATACATCAACAAGAAAACAGCACTCAAAGTTCCTGATTCCGTGAAAGCTAATAAGATGACTCAATTCTTCCTGAATACCAACAATCAGGAAGCTTTGAGATATCTTGTGTATACCAAAAAACTTGAGCCGCTGGTAACAGCCACTTGGAACAGTTGGGAACCGGTTGAAAGAGACCAAGTTAAAATGAATGCGCTTATAACAGAAGGGCAAGAACTTTTGAAAACGTGCAGCAACCCCTTTCTTCAACTTCGATATGGATATCAACTTGTAAGACTGGCTCACTACAATGATCGCTATGAAGATTGCATCAGCTATTATGATGCTTATATCAAAAACAATAAAGAGAAAAGCGTTCTGCACGATTTGAGTGTAAGCTTGAAAGCGGGGGCGCACAAAAGACTTGGACAGAATCAAATTGCCGCCTACTTGTTCAGTCAACTCTTCGCAAATACCGATACCAAGAAAGTTGCCAACTATTTAAGTTTCGTATTTGCCACTTCACGCTTTAGTCAAGCTGAACGAGATAAAAATTTGATATGGTGCAAGAATGGTAAGGAAAAAGCGGCGATGTTAGGACTATATGCACTGGGAAGCAATGCGTCTGAGTTGGCCACTTTGCAGAAAATCTATCAATTAGACCCAACCTATCCCAAACTATCGGTATTGGTTACAAGAGAACTCAACAAATTGGAGGAGTACTACTATACACCCACTTTGAATTTGAATGCAGGTAGAACCTACTATAACTATTCATATGAACAAGTAGAATCAACCGATTCCACCTATTTATCATGGCAGAAAAATGGTAAGAACTTGCTCGAATTTTGTGAGTTGATGGGAAAAAGCAATGATGCAAAAAAGGGCTTCTATACTACGGCAGCAGCTCATACTGCTTATGTAATAGGTAATTTCAGCAAGTCGCAAGAATTGATAAACCTTGCCCAACAACAGTTTACATCAGATGCAGAAAAAGATCAATTACTGATCACTCAAATTCTTGTAACGCTGCAAAATAAAGAATTGAATGAAACACAGAAAGAAGCGCAATTGGTAAAGAGTTTGGAATGGATGGAACAGAAGTCGAAAAAGGACATTGAATTTGCAAAGTTCGCACGCCGTATTCTAACCGAACTAATGGCTCCTTACTACAAGTCAACCAACAACCGAACAAAACAAGCTTTGTGTTATGGTGTTGCCGATAAAATTCAAAAGGGTCCTTTAGCTGAAAGTTGGGGTGGCTATTTCCCTATGTCTATTCAATTCATTCGTGATTCTTTGAGCGGGAAACAAGCGGAAGAATTTGTGGCGTATTTGAACACTCCGAACAAATCGGCCTACGAACAGTTCCTCATCAAACGCAGCGAGTTTACTAAGAACGATCTATTAGATGTTGCGGGGACTGCTTATTTGAGAGAGTTTGAATTCAAGAAAGCAGCTGAATGGTTTCAGAAGATTCCTGCTTCTTATTACAAGGCAGAACCTTATAAAAGTTATCTCGCCGCGAATCCGTTTTCAGATCTTTTAAACGATACGCACAGTCCTACCAAACAAGATACGGTAAAGTATACCAAGCTTTCATTTGCCAAGAAAATGGATCAACTGCTTACTAAATTAATAGGTACGAAGGTGCCGGAAGAGCAAGCGAAAATTTCTTATGAATTGGCAAAAGGCTATTACAATATGAGCTATTGGGGGAACAGTTGGTTGTTGGTGCGTTATAGTTGGTCTACGGGTGAGACCTATGATTTTGAGGGGCAAAAAAGACCAAGTGCTATGGGCGATTACTATACTGTTCAGAAAGCAAAGAATGCTTATTTAAAAGCGAAGGAATTAAGCCTTGATAAGAACTTCCAAGCTAAATGTCTTTACATGGCTGCCAAATGCGATCAAAAAGTATTCGGTAATATTCCATATATGGGCTGGGATGACGAAAAAGGAAAATACAACAAAGAACTACGAAAATGGATCTTCGATTTCAATAGAGAATACAAGTATTACTCGCAGTTGAAGCAATACCAAAACACTCCTTTCTACAAAGAAGCTTTCAATACCTGTGTGTATTTAAGAGATTTCGTGAAAGCAGGAGGAAAATAACTTAACGAACGTAACGTCCACATTTAGCTTTGCCGTTGGCAGCCTGAAAAGGCGTAATGGCTCTGCTACAAGAAGATACAAATACTACTACAGTAGCTACCGCTACTGCTAATCGAATGGTTTTAAACATACTGTCCAGTTTTGATGCGTACGAAAGAGAGAACGAAAATACTCTTTTATAATTGTGGTGCAAGTAAGCGGCCATATTTTAACGAAACAAGTTGGAAGGGGTGGCGGTGGTTGGTTTGAGATGGGGGTATGGGGCTGGTTTTCAGGGAGATAGGAGGGAATTAAGAATTAAGAGTTAAGAATTAAGAATTATGCGCCTTCGGCGCGGAATACAATTTAACGCAAAGGTTAATTTCTGAATTTCGAAGAGTCTTTTACTTAAGATCGTGAAGCCGCTGCGCGGGAATGCGCAACCACGGGGGCACAGGGGCACGGAGGAGTTTTTTCTTATTTCATTTTATGCTTGTCTACTTTTTAACCGTTGCGTCATCTATTGTCCCTCCAAAGCTCCACCAAAAATTCCTTCTAGATCAAGTTTTGAGTGATTGAGTTCTATGTAGTAGGCATTGAGTCTTAAGCTTTTTTTGACCACAGAACACACAAATTAGTACGGATTCCCCCAGATTAGC
This sequence comes from Chitinophagaceae bacterium UBA3961, assembly GCA_002385265.1. Lineage (GTDB taxonomy): Bacteria > Bacteroidota > Bacteroidia > Chitinophagales > Chitinophagaceae > Endoryza > Endoryza foliicola. Next base: position 6,197 of record DGDD01000129.1, on the reverse strand, counting down.
ATCCAATACTCAATCAACCTGACTGCCGGCTGTTTCATTATTAATTATTACTTATTAATTATTAATTAACCCTGGCTGTTCCATTATTAATTCTTAATTCTTCATTATTAATTAAAAAGGGGATCATCTTTTCAGACAATCCCCTTGGTATTTTCAGAAGGACAACGCGTGATTAGCTACAACCCATGCTGTTACCGCAGTTCAAACATTTGTAACAAGTGCCACTTCTGATGGTAATATGTCCACAAGTGTTACAAGCAGGAGCATCGCTTTGCATGCTCTTTGCCGCTGCGTTTACAGCATCCATACCTACTTCGGCTTTCATGGTTTTCACCGCTTTCACAGGTTCAACTTCGGCGGGTTTTGCTTTAGGAGCTACAACTCTTACTTCGCTTAACTCAGGAGTTTTTTTTTCATACTCCAAAGAGGTAGGAATTTCATCCCAATCGTCAGTGCCTGTATTCAAAATCTCAGGTTTGTCGAGAACGTGAACGAGGTCTGTTCTTCCCAAATATTCGTAAGCCAAAGCTCTGAATATGAAGTCTACGATTGAAGTAGTTGTTTTGATATTCGGATGGTCTACCATTCCGGCCGGCTCGAAGCGAGTGAACACAAACTTCTCTACGAATTCTTCTAAAGGCACACCGTATTGCAAGCCGATAGAAATTGAAATCGCGAAACAGTTCAACATACTACGCATGGTAGCACCTTCTTTCGCCATATCGATGAAGATTTCTCCTACAGTACCATCACCGTATTCGCCGGTACGCAAGAACAGGGCTTGACCGTTGATCTTTGCTTTCTGGGTAAATCCGCGACGCTTAGAAGGCAATGTTCTGCGTTCCACAATGCGCGCCAACTCACGTTTCAATTTGGTATCAGGAGAAGCTTGTACACGTTTTTGTACTTCTTCCAACAATTCTTTGATGGTGAGTTGTCCAAGATCAACAATCTGGCTTTCAGTAGCGGCAGGAGCAGCAGTTTCTGCAGCAGCTTCAGCAGTAGCATCTGATTTTTTCTTCTTGTCACTCTTGTTACTCAAAGGCTGACTCAACTTAGAACCATCGCGGTACAAAGCACAAGCTTTCAATCCCAACTGCCAGCTCATCAAATAAGAGTCAGCAATTTCTTCAACAACTGCTTCATTTGGCAGGTTGATGGTTTTTGAAATGGCTCCGCTTAAGAAGGGTTGAGCTGCAGCCATCATACGGATGTGTCCGTGTGCATGGATATAACGCTCACCTTTCTTACCACATTTGTTAGCGCAATCAAATACTTTCAAATGCTCGTCTTTCAAGTAAGGTGCACCTTCAATGGTCATGGTACCGCATACATAATCGTTTGCTGCATCAATATCATCGTCGCTGAATCCTAATGCTTCCAACAAACTCCACTCAAAGTTGAAGTATTGTTCAGGTTTGAAACCTAAGCGTTGCAAGCACTCTTCACCTAATGTATATACGTTGAATACAAATCCAATTTCGAAAGCGGTTCCAACAGCAGCATCCAATTTCTTGATCTCTTCTGCGATGAAGCCTTTTTCACTCAAAGTTTGATGGTTGATACCAGGCGCGCCTGCAAAGGTTCCCGCACCAACTGCGTACTTCACAATTGCATCAATTTCCTTTTCTTTATAACCTAGGTTCTTCAATGCCGTTGGTACACTTTGGTTGATGATTTTGAAATAACCACCACCACTCAACTTTTTAAACTTCACCAACGCAAAGTCTGGTTCAACACCTGTAGTATCGCAATCCATCACCAAACCAATGGTTCCGGTTGGAGCAATTACGGTAGTTTGAGCGTTGCGGTAACCATATTTTTCACCCAATTGCACTGCTTCGTCCCAAGCCTTGGTAGCGGCTTTCAACAAATAGTCGGGGCAATATTGAGCTTTGATACCTTGAGGCTTTACGCTTAATTTTTCATACTCATCAGCATCGTAAGCGGCCAAGCGGTGATTGCGCATTACACGCATCATGTGCTCTTTGTTTTCTTCGTAACGAGCAAATGGACCTTGTACTGCTGCGAGTTCTGCTGATGTTTTGTAGGTGATACCGGTCATGATAGCGGTAATAGCACCTGCAATACCGCGAGCTTCTTCGCTATCGTAAGGAATACCCATTACCATCAACATACTTCCCAAATTCGCATATCCCAAACCGAGGGTGCGATAATCGAAACTCAATTGAGCTACTTCTTTACTTGGGAATTGAGCCATTAATACAGATACTTCTAATACCACAGTCCACAAGCGGCTCATGTATTCAAATCCTTCTACATCGAAAGTATTGTTCTCTTCGTTGTAGAATTTGCGCAAGTTCACTGAAGCCAGGTTACAAGCGGTATTGTCGAGGAACATGTATTCGCTACAAGGGTTGGAAGCGCGGATAGGACCACCTTCAGGGCAAGTATGCCATTCATTGATGGTAGTATCGTATTGAGTACCGGGGTCAGCACAACGCCAAGCCGCATACGCAATTTGATTCCACACTTCACGAGCAGGAATTTTCTTCATTACACGACCATCGGTACGTGCTTTCAATTCCCAATCTTCTCCTTTATCTAATTTCTCAAAAAACTCGTTGGGGATACGAACAGAGTTGTTGCTGTTTTGTCCGCTCACTGTTCTGTAGGCTTCACCCTCATAATCGCTCGGATAACCGGCGTTGATCAAAGCACCTACTTTTTTCTCTTCTTCAACTTTCCAGTTGATGAAGTCCATGATTTCAGGGTGATCGAGGTCTAAGCAAACCATTTTCGCAGCACGACGGGTAGTACCACCGCTCTTGATGGCACCGGCAGCGCGGTCACCAATTTTCAAGAAGCTCATCAAACCCGAAGAAGTACCGCCACCGCTTAGTTTTTCACCTTCGCCGCGGATATTTGAGAAGTTGGTACCTACACCGGAACCGTATTTGAAGATACGTGCTTCACGAACCCAGAGGTCCATGATACCACCTTCATTCACTAAATCGTCTTCAACGCTTAAGATAAAACAAGCGTGAGGTTGAGGACGCTCGTATGCGGAAGTAGACTTTTTCAATTGTCCATCTACCTGATCAACATAATAGTGACCTTGAGGCTTCCCCTTAATTCCATAGCTTTCGTGCAAGCCGGTATTGAACCATTGCGGACTATTGGGAACACAAGCTTGGTTCAAAATGCTGTACACTAGCTCTTCGTAAAACACTTGTGCATCTTCGCTGCTAGCAAAATAGCCATAGCGTTCACCCCAAACCTTCCAGCAATTAGCCATACGATGTGCTACTTGTTTTGCTGAAGTTTCTCTTCCTAATGAACCATCGGGTTGAGGTACACCGGCTTTACGGAAATACTTTTGGGCCAAGATGTCCGTGGCAATCTGACTCCATCCTTTGGGCACTTCACAATTGGTCATTTCAAACACAATTTCTCCACTAGGGTTGCGGATCACGGAGGTACGATAATCGTACTCGAATTGGTCATATACATTCACATCCTCACGTGTGAATCGGCGACTGAACTTCAGGCCTTTCATAGATTGCATAGTGTTCGACATAAGGTTGCCTTAATTTGTTGTTTACGAATTTGATTTTCCAAAAGGGGGAAAACGAAAATAACTGCCCTCAAGGGTTTTTTTCGGTCAGAGATATGCACAGCCTGTGGAAAATAGAGTCTTAAAAATTCGTAGTGCCCGCCCGTGGGCTATTAGGCCATAGAACAGGGTTTTACGCACAAAAGGTGGCAAAAAAATTTTTGGCTGATACCGGAAAAATAGCTAGCCTTTATCAATTCATTAACAATTTCTTAATAATTGTAAAGCAGCGTTTTTCACTTCCAATTTGGGAACCATAGATTTCATGCTCGTTTCACCCATGCAGAATTAATACTATATGATTTTTTGGAGGAAGAAACCCGCATTCCAAGCGGTTTTGAGGGTATTCATTTCTCAATTTCAAATGCATACTTGCCAAAAAATCAAGATTTTACGCCTGTTTCACAGTATTTATTCCTTTTTTTGCGCTATGAAAAAACGGCTTCTCGGTGTCTTCTTTCTTGTTTTTGTTAGCAGTCAATTGGTAAAAGCTCAGGTTCAAGATCGTCATGTAGGATGGTATGGCCTCGTTACTAGTGTGAATCTGAATAAAAAATGGTTTTTCAGCACTGATATCGCGCTTCGCTCGTCAGACAAATGGGCCCATTTTCAAACTGTTTTCTTTCGTCCGGGAATTGGTTATAGAATCAACTCCAAAGCAAGTGTAACTATTGGTTACAACCTTCTTCATTCAAGAGTAGTACTTAGCAATATTGGTGGCTACACCGATGAACACCAGTTCTGGCAACAGCTTGTATTCCGCTGGCCATTGAAACATGTATTACTAACGCAGAGGACTATGTTAGAAGAACGCATCGTTCCAAAAGCTGTATTATCGGGCAACAAAGTAAGCACCGATAGCTATTCGTTTGCAGGAAGAACTCGTATCATGATTCGTGCGATGTTTCCTTTCAAAGGAAATGGTTCCTTTACAAAAGGCTTCTATGCGTTGGCGCAAGAGGAAACCTTCTTCAATCTCTGGAATAAAAAAGCCACAAATAATAGCGTATTTGATCAATCAAGAAACATTGTAGGATTGGGACGACGCTTTTCTACTCACCTCGATATGGATCTCGGGTATCAGTACCGAAGAATTGTTGGGGCTGCGGCAAAGTTCAACGACCATATCATACAATTAGGTATGAATTTGCGTTTATAATTTAGAAATAGCCTTTTTGGAAAAGTTTTTGCATTTTTGCACATAACCAATTATCCGGTCGATGTCAGTGAATACCTACCAATCCATACAACAAAAGAAAGCCAGCGGGAAGAAATCATTTGCCGTACTCATTGATCCGGACAAGATCACTGTTGATGGACTTGATAAGTTGATTCGTTTGGCCGAAGACGCGAAAGTAGATTACATCTTTGTTGGCGGAAGCTTGGTTATCACGAACAGACTCGACGAAGTGGTGCTTCAAATCAAACAACAATCTTCCATTCCTGTAGTATTATTCCCCGGTAGTCCCTCTCAAGTAAGCAAATACGCCGATGCTCTTTTGTACCTCTCATTGATTTCTGGAAGAAATCCGGAACTTCTGATTGGTCAGCACGTAATTTCAGCAGCAGCTGTTAAAAAGAGCGGTTTGGAAATCATGTCTACCGGTTATATGGTGATCGATGGCGGCGCTCCTACCACGGTTTCCTACATTAGCAATGCGGCTCCCATTCCTTCCGACAAAAACGAAATTGCCATGTGCACGGCCATGGCCGGTGAAATGTTGGGAATGAAATTGATTTACATGGATGCCGGTAGCGGTGCAAAGAAACCGATCACTGAAAGCATGATTGAAGCCGTTTCAAAAGTAATTGAAGTGCCTTTGATAGTTGGAGGCGGCATCAAAGATCCGGAGAAAGCATACCTCAATTGCAAAGCCGGTGCTGATATGATTGTGATTGGCAACGCCATCGAAAAAGACCCGCAATTGATTTTAGATATGAGTGCTGCGATTCATGGGTTGAGTATCGTGAAATGAGGTGTTAGGCTTTAGGTATTAGGCTTTAGGTGTTGGCGTTCTGAGATTACAGTCAGTTTACTCTACCCCAAAGCTTGAACGATCGCAAAGGTTCGCAACGAATATCTGTATTTCCTTCCTCTTCTTTCACCAAGGTTTTGTTGACTTTCCGAATGCCTCAAAAATAGTTTTGTGTATTTTACCGCAGCGGCGCAGCGGTCGCAGCGGTAACGCAGCGTTGACAGGCTCTCTGTCTTTCCTCCCTCCTCTATCCTCCTTCCTCTTTCCTGTATTCCCCCTGTTCCTCCTCTTGTTCTTTCTCCTCTTTTTATTCAACGCGATAAATCGCGTTGCTACAACTTTCCCGTTATTGAAGTCCGCCGCGATAAATCGACGGCGGATCTTAACCAATATCACTCCGTTTATTCATAAATATTTTATTCCCCCTGTCTTTCCTCGTTCCTCGTTTCCTCTCATCCTCGTCTCCTCATTTCCTGTATTCCCCCTGTTCCTCCTCTTGTTCTTTCTCCCCTGTATTTCCTCCCTCCTGTATTCCGGCTGTTTCATTATTAATTATTACTTATTAATTATTAATTACCCTGGCCGTCTCATTATTAATTATTACTTATTAATTATTAATTACCCCGGCTGTTTCATTATTAATC
>DGDD01000210.1 GCA_002385265.1 Chitinophagaceae bacterium UBA3961 | reverse complement strand
TTGAAAACTACTACGTCCATCCCAAACACTCGCTTATACCATTGAAATGCTTGATCGGCATTCTCAACACCGATCCCAATTTGTTGTATTCCCGAAATTTGAAATGGCCTTTTAAAATTACTTGAGTGCATTCTTATAAAAATAAAAAATAGATTCTTGGCTACAGCCTTTTCGAAACATAGCAACTGCCTTTCTGTTCGCTTGTTGAACTTTCCACCAACTGTTTTTGCTATATTTTCGAGCAGAGACCAAAGCGGTTCCCTTAAATATCTTATAACGAGCTGTTCTGCGAGCCCTTTCTACAAACTCATACTCTTCCATTATTTTCAAGGAAACATCAAATCCACCAACTTTGAAATACAAGTCTTTTTTTATAAACAATGTTTGATCCCCACCGTAGCAAATAAACCAGTCAAATCGAGTGAACCAAGCATTTATTTTCAGAAGCCAACTAGAACTATCAAACTTTGTTCGATACCTGCCAATTTGATATCCTTCTTTTACAGCATCATAAATATCCTTGATAAATGTTTTTGCGGGCATGGTATCGGCATGTACAAAATAGAGTACATCGCCTTTTGCAGTTTGTGCCCCAAGATGAAGTTGGGCTGCCCTTCCTTTGATGGCAGATTGAATAACCGTTACACCTAGTGATTTACAAGTGGAAACAGTTGAATCGGTACTTGCAGCATCTACAATGATTATCTCCAATAGTTCTTCACTGCCATTTTCTTTTAAAAAATGGATCAAATTTCCAATTGACAATGCTTCATTATAAACAGGAATCACCACACTTATCATACCAGTAAGATACGTAAGAACTGCAATTTCGGTTCAAATAGATAGGAATCTTATATTAACGACATGTGCCTAGCAGCGATCCAGCCACTCGTCCATGCATGCTGGAAATTAAACCCTCCCGTTACTCCATCAACGTCCATAATTTCTCCGGCAAAAAACAATCCTTTCCACTTTTTGCTTTCCATACTATTCGAGTCTATGGCACTTAACTCAACGCCTCCCGCAGTCACAAACTCTTCTTTAAATGTAGTTTTCCCCTTCACTTGAAATTCTTGATTGGTAAGCATCATACACAACTTGCGTTGAGATTTAGCAGGCAAATCAGCCCATTTCAAAGAATCGGATATACCACACTGTTGTAAAAAGAAATCCCACAATCGATTCGGAATCCCGAATGGATTCTTGCCATAAATTTTCTGAGTATTCAAACTGCTTCTTAATTCTTGCAAATAGTCGTAACAAGTTTGCTCATTGTAATCACCAATCCAATTTACATTAGCTTGAAACTGCCATTGCTTTTCCGCCAATATTCTTGCTCCCCAAGCACTTGCTTTTAATACAGCGGGACCGCTCAAACCCCAATGGGTTACCAACAACGGACCTTCGGTTTCAATTTTAGTCCCTACTATCTTCACTTTGGCTTGAGAAACACTCACTCCCATTAAAGCCACGATTGGATGTTCCGGTAAATTAAAAGTAAACAATGAGGGCACTGGCGTTTCAATAGGCAACCCTAACTCATCTAACCAATAAAACTGTTCCCTCTTCGAAAAGCCGCCACAAGCAACACAAACAACTGCAGCTTCCACCTCTTCACCCGATTTAAACAACACCTTCCAACTTCCATCTGTTACTTGTTTCAAGGATACTACCTCTCGATGCATCAAGGTTTTTACCTGATAATCATCTGCCTCTTTCAACAAGCAATCAATAATGGTTTGCGATTGGTTGGTTACGGGAAACATTCTACCATCTGCCTCAGCCTTTAGCGCAACGCCGCGCTCCTTAAACCACTCGATGGTATGGGTGGGATTGAACTGATGCAAGGTTTTCTTTAATAATGAAGCCCCTCTCGGATACCGTTTTACCAACTCCCCAATTTCAAAACAAGCATGGGTAACATTGCATCGGCCTCCACCACTAACCTTTACCTTGCTTAGCAGTTTTCCTGTTTTCTCTACCAGTATTACTTGTAAATCGGGCCTCAACCTTGCAAGATTCACGGCAGCAAAAAAACCGGCGGCTCCACCGCCAATAATCAAGGCTTTTTTTGCTTCATTATTGTTATCTTTCAACATCATTCAAGGATAAAAATAAAGGATTGCTCTACCATTTTCTAAAATTTTATGCGCGAATTGTGATCCGCTTGTTCTACCGAAAACAAGTGGTTACCGGTATGCAGCAATTCAAACAAGAAGGTCCTGTGCTGTTTGCGGTCAATCATCCAAACTCTTTTCTTGATGCTATTCTCATAGATCTTATTGCTGAGAGAGCCGTTTACTCGCTTGCTCGAGGCGACGTTTTTCGTTCAAAGCTTGGAAAAACAATTCTGCCAAAACTCAATATTCTTCCTGTATATCGACCATCGGAAGGTGTAGAAAATTTATCACAGAATTACGACACTTTCCAGTCCTGTATTCAACTCTTTAAGAACAATCAACAAGTATTGATTTTTAGCGAAGGCCTTTGTGTACAAGAATGGAGGCTCCGACCCTTGAAAAAAGGAACGGCTCGTCTTGCTTTACAAGCATGGAATGAAGGCATCCCGTTGAAAGTAATTCCGGTAGGCATTACCTATCAGAGTTTTCGAAGCTTCGGGAAAAACATTTGTATCAATGCAGGCGCTGCAATCTCAGAAAATGAACTTGATCGAAGCAACTTAACAGAAGGGCAACAGAATCTACAGTTCAATGCTCTCTTAAAAGACAGGCTAGAACCCTTGTTGGTAGATCCGGCAGATCCCCGAACTCCACCTTTCACTAAATTTCTGGAACTCCCAATTCCTAAATTCAAGAAAGCACTACTGGTTATACCCGGCTTAGTTGGATGGTTGCTGCATGCTCCATTCTACTACCCCATTAAAAGGTTTATTGGAAGAAAAACAAAAGGATCGCCTCATTATGACTCTATAATGTTGGGAGTGTTGGTGCTCTTCTACTTTCCCTTTTTGTTAATTACAGCATTTTTATTAGGACTATTTTTTCAATCCTATTGGCCACTTGCTATTCCTCTTGTGTACTTTTTTACCGGGCAGGCTTATGTACAAATAAAAAAGCAGCGAGAATTCGCTGCCGGTAATTTATCCTACAAATAAGTTGGGATTCTTTGATTCTGCTTCTTCAATGATGCTATAATCGGATAGAATATCTGCCTTCCCTTTTCTAACGCAAACGTCGTGCTCAAAATGCACGGAAGGCTTTCCATCTTTGGTTCTGATGGTCCATCCATCATCTTCTGTAAATACATCTCTTTTTCCTAAATTGATCATAGGCTCAATTGCAAGAACCAATCCTTCGTTTAATACACGCCCTGTGCCTTTTTTGCCATAGTTGGGCAACTGAGGGTCTTCGTGCATGGAACGACCAAGACCATGACCTACTAGTTCACGAACTACTCCGTATCCGTATTTCTTTTCTGTATGTTCTTGAATGGCATATGATATATCTCCCAATCTGTTACCAACAACTGCCTTTTCAATTCCTTTATACAATGATTCTTTAGTAACTCGAACCAATTGAGTAATCTCTTTGCCTGGATCTCCAATCGAGAAGGTATAAGCATGATCCCCGTGCCAACCGTCTTTGATCACTCCAACATCAATGGAAATAATATCCCCTTCTCTCAATTCTCTTTTATTGGGAAAACCGTGAACAACCACATCATTTACTGAGATACATGAATTAAAGGGGTAGCCGTGGTAATTTAGGAATGAGGGTATTGCTTGATGATCGCGAATAAAGGAACCGATCATCTCATCCAAGAATAAGGTATTAATCCCAGGCTTTAATTCAACTGCAATTGTAGCCAAGGTTTTGCTCACAAGTCGAGCGGCAATCCGCATCAACTCAATTTCTTCGTTTGATTTGTAATGAACCATGTTTTTTCTCCAGACACAAAATTAAAGAAAAAACCTGACAGCGCTAAGCGTTGTCAGGTTGTATAAAAGTAAAGCTCTTAATAATTACATTGAAACAGGTGCACTGCTCGACTGGCGGCCTTGAATTCTTCCGCTCTTCATCAATCCGTCGTACTGACGCATCAATAACTGCGTTTCTATTTGTTGCAAGGTATCCAAAATAACACCAACCATGATCAAGAGGGATGTACCGCCGAAGAAGGTTGAGAATTGAACTGAAACACCTAAACGTTGAGCGAAACCTGGAAGGATACCTACCAAGGCCAACAATACGGCACCTGGCAATGTGATTCTATCCATGATGGCACCAATGTAATCAGCGGTAGGTTGACCTGGTTTTACACCCGGAATGAAACCGTTGTTACGTTTCAAATCATCAGCAATTTGCTTCGGATTGAAGATAAGAGCTGTATATAAGAACGTAAACGCTATTACCATTACAGAGTAGATAACCATGTACCAAACATTGCTATGATCGTTGAAGATCTTTGCCAAACCTTGTGTTGTTTCAAAATTTGAAAGCAAAGTTGGTAGGAACATGATAGCCTGAGCAAAGATGATAGGCATTACACCTGCACTGTTCACTTTAATTGGTAGGAATTGACGGGCACCACCAAACTGACGGTTACCAACAATTTGCTTAGCATATTGTACAGGTATTTTGCGAACACCTTGGATCAATACAATCAATCCCATGATTATAGCTACTAACACTGCAATCATCAATACAAACAACAACAAACCGCCACCACCTTGGTATTTGGTAGTAATTGAACTGTATTGTTGTACCATTGATTGTGGCAAACGAGCTAAGATACCCACCATGATAATCACGGAAGAACCGTTACCCAATCCTTTGTCTGTGATACGCTCACCAAGCCACATTACGAACAATGTACCGGCTGTGAGTACAATAGTAGTAGAAATGTAGAAGTAAGAGCTATAAGCAGGGATAATGGCCTCTTTGTAACCGGGGCTATTCAAATAGGCAACATAGGCACTTGCTTGAAGCGCTGCTACTACAATAGTTAAAATACGAGTGTACTGGTTGATTTTCTTACGACCACTATCTCCTTCTTTTTGTAATTTCTGGAAAGGAGGATATAAAATGGTCATCAATTGCATGAAGATAGATGCAGAGATATATGGCATAATTCCCAATGCAAGGATAGATGCCTGAGAGAACGCACCACCTGCGAATGCATCGATCAAACCTAAAATTCCGGTACCGGAACCGCCGGTTGGAAGTTTATTAGGATCGATACCTGGCAAAGCGATATGCGTACCTACGCGATAAATAGCAATCAATAAGAGGGTAACGAGGATCTTACTCTTTAATTCCTCGATACTCCAGATATTCTTCAGTGTTTGTATAAACTTTTTCACGGATTGCAGAAATTTTTTATGAAAGCCTAAAACAAAAAAAAGACGCATTTATCATGCGTCTGGCAATATACGCAAAATTACTTTACGATTTCTACAGAACCACCTGCTGCTTCAATAGCTTGTTTAGCTTTTTCGCTCACAGCGTTCACTTTGAAAGTAACTTTTGATTTCAATTCACCGTTTCCGAGGATCTTCACCAATGATGTTCTGCTTACCAAACCATTCATGAACAAAGTATCCAAAGAAAACTCCTGTAATCCGTATTTCTCTACCAATAATTCTACTTGACCAATATTGAACACTTTGTATTCAACACGGTTGTTATTTGTGAAACCGCGCTTAGGAACACGACGTTGAATTGGCATCTGACCACCTTCGTGTGCTCTTCTATTTTTGAAACCGCTACGGCTCTGATGACCTTTGTTACCTTTAGTTGATGTACCACCGTGACCCGATGCTTCACCACGACCTAATCTCTTTTCTCTTTTCGTTGCGCCTTTCGCAGGCTTCAATTCATGTAATTTCATACTGTTGATTTTTACTTACGGGGAATCGCCCCTCGCTTGTTATTAATAAAAGTGTAAATATGCAAATGTGAAAATGCCGTAAGCTAGTTACTCATTTTCACACTGCCAAATTAATTCAATTTATTAAGCTTCTTCCACTTTCAGAAGGTGGTTCACCTTACGAACCATTCCGAGAATTTGAGGAGTAGCTTCTACTTCTCTGCTGGCGTTGGTCTTGTTCAAACCTAAAGCAACCAATGTTTGTTTTTGGCGCTCCGGACGATCAATTGGACTTTTAACCAGGGTGATTTTAATCTTTTTCATAACAAATGTTATAATGAGTTTGAAACCTAGAGTTCAAACAGGGTGATAATTATCCGTTGAATACTTTCTTAAGATTTAAGCGACGCTCCTTTGCAACTGTGATAGGCTCACGCAACAAAGCCAAGGCCTTGAAAGTAGCTTTTACCACGTTGTGAGGGTTTGCTGAACCTAAAGATTTTGCCAATACGTCGGTAACACCTGCGCTTTCCAAAACGGCACGCATGCTACCTCCCGCAATTACACCGGTACCGTGTGCGGCAGGCTTGATCAACACCTTTGCAGCACCTTCCTTCGCCAATTGGTCGTGAGGAATAGTTCCGTGCATCACTGGCACTTTAATCAGATTCTTTTTAGCATCTTCGATACCTTTCGTAATGGCTTCTTGAACCTCTTTGGCTTTACCCAAACCATGACCTACAATTCCTTGTTCGTTACCAACTACTACTAAAGCAGAGAAACTGAAAGCACGACCACCTTTGGTTGTTTTCACAACACGGTTGATGGCTACTACTTTTTCCTTCAACTCCAGGTCTCCGGCTTTAACTCTGTTTAAATTAACTTTTGACATTTATAAAAGTTGAAATTTGAAATGTTTGTTGTTTACTACGTTTGGTTGCGAATTAGAATTTCAATCCACCTTCGCGAGCTCCATCAGCTACATTCTTCACACGACCATGGTACAAATAACCACCACGATCAAATACTACCTCTGATAATCCGAGAGAAGTAGCTTTTTGTGCGATCGCCAAACCTACCAACTTGCTCTTTTCAGATTTAGTTCCTTTTTGAGCAGCGATGTCTTTCTGACGGCTTGAAGCGGCAGCCAATGTAACGCCGGTTGTATCATCGATCAACTGAACGTAGATATCTGCATTACTTCTGAAAACAGACAAACGTGGCTTCTGAGCGGTACCCGCTATTCTCTTGCGAATGTTGAAGCGGATTCGTTGTCTTCTTAATGCTTTAGTATTCATGTTTCTTTATTTTATCACCCGATTCTGCCGGGACGATTAGTAATGTTATTTCGAAAAAGATTTCAATAAATGCTACTAGCAGCTCACGCTTATTTACCAGCAGCTTTACCAGCTTTACGACGGATGTACTCACCCACGTATTTAACACCTTTTCCTTTGTACGGCTCAGGCTTACGCAATCCTCTGATCTTCGCAGCAACCTGACCTAACAATTGCTTGTCGATACCTTCCAATGTGATCAAAGGGTTTTGACCTTTTTCTTGAGCAGTTACTACGCTCAATTCATTTGGAACTTCGAAAATGATATTGTGAGAATAACCTAATGAAAGATCCAATAAGTTACCCTGATTGGCAGCTTTATAACCCACACCCACTAATTCCAATTGCTTCTTGTAACCTTCTGTTACACCTTTTACCAAATTCGCCAACAATGCGCGGTACAAACCGTGCATAGCGCGGTGACGGATTTGATCTGTTGGACGACCAATAGTAATTTGGTTGTCGGCAACGCTAACAATAATATCGCGGTCAATTGCTTGTTGCAATGTACCCTTAGGACCTTTAACAGTAACCACGTTATCGGCTCCTACAGTAACCGTAACACCAGCTGGGATGCTAACGGGTTTTTTACCTACACGAGACATAGTGCTTTTTATTTATTAGTTTGTTCAATCTGGAGAAACCGATCAGCCTGTATAGGAACGGCTTAATGTATCTCTCCTATTTTATAACGGGTGCTTCCGTAGAAGCACCTGATTATTTATTAATATACGTAGCAAAGAACTTCGCCACCAACGTTCTGAAGTTTCGCTTGTTTATCGGTCATTACTCCTTTAGAAGTACTGAGGATAGCGATACCCAAACCGTTTTTCACACGCTTAAATTCAGCTGGGCTAGCGTATTGACGCAACCCTGGACGGCTAATGCGCTCTAAAGCTTTGATAGCAGGCTCTTTTGTTTGAGCATCATACTTCAACGCGATCTTGATCACACCTTGCTTAGAATCATCTTCGAATTTGTACTTCAGAATATAACCCTGATCGTACAGGATCTCTGTAATACGCTTTTTAAGATTAGAAGCAGGAATCTCTACGATACGGTGTCCGGCCATTTGGGCGTTACGTACGCGAGTGAGGAAGTCTGCTATTGGATCAGTTACCATGTTTATATAAATTAATCAGTTCAAAATTGGGTGAAAACAAATTACCAGGAAGCTTTCTTCACACCTGGGATTTTACCAGCCAGCGCCATGTCGCGGAATGTAACACGGGAAATACCAAAGTATCTCATGTATCCTTTCGGACGGCCTGATAACTGGCAACGGTTTTTCAAACGTACAGAAGAAGAATTCTTCGGAAGTTGATCTAATGCAGACCACTCACCGGCAGCTTTTAAAGCAGCACGCTTTTCAGCGAACTGAGCAACCATACGCTCTCTTTTACGTTGTCTGGCTTTTACTGATTCTTTTGCCATTGTGTTTTTATTTTTAATGAAAGCAACTGTTTTTTACAGCTACTGGATTAGTCTTTTTTATTGTTTTTGAAAGGCATACCCAACTCTTTCAACAATTCATACGCTTCTTCGTTTGTTTTCGCAGAAGTTACGAATGTGATATCCATACCTGTGATACGATTTACTTTATCGATATCAATTTCAGGGAAGATGATCTGTTCTGTAACACCCAAAGTGTAGTTACCTCTACCGTCGAATGCTTTTTCATTTACACCTTTGAAGTCACGAACGCGAGGTAAAGCGGTAGACACCAAACGATCCAGGAACTCATACATTTTCACACCGCGCAAAGTAACACGTGCACCGATTGGCATGTTCTTACGCAATTTGAAGTTAGAGATATCCTTCTTAGACATAGTAGCTACAGCTTTCTGTCCGGTGATGGTTGACAGTTCTTCCAAAGCGATATCAATCAGCTTTTTGTCAGAAACAGCTCCGTTCACACCACGGTTCAAACAAATTTTTTCTAAGCGCGGTACTTCCATTGAACTACCGTAGTTAAAACGCTTTTTCAAAGCCGGAACAACATCGTTCTGGTACTTAGCGGCCAAGCGTGGGGTATATTTTGTTGTGCTCATTTGCTTATGTTTTACGATTCCTTCTTTTCAGATAAGAATTTATTACTTGATCACCTCTCCGGATTTCTTGGCAACACGTACCAATTTACCGTTATCACGGCTGCGCTTCACTTTAGAACCGCTTCCGCTTTTTGCATCAAACAACATCACATTACTGATGTGAATAGGTGCTTCTACCTTTACAATACCGCCTTTTGTATTGGCAGCTGAAGGTTTGGTGTGCTTAGTAACGATGTTTACACCTTCTACTAATACACGAGCGTCTTCCGGAAATACTTCCAGTACTTTGCGGGCTTTTTTAGGATCTTTATCATCTCCTGCAATTACCACCACGCTGTCACCTTTTTTGATGTTGAATTTAGGTTTGAATCTGTTACTCATTTTATTAAGCTTAGTGCGAAATTGTTTTAGCATCTCGCTGTTTGAAACTAATTATGGGTGTTGGCTGATTTCCAACGATTGGCTTACAATACCTCTGGAGCCAATGAAATGATCTTCATGTATCCTTTATCACGCAATTCTCTCGCTACTGGCCCGAAGATACGTGTACCACGAGGCTCATCGCTGGCGTTCAACAATACCACCGCATTGTCATCGAAACGGATGTATGAACCATCTTTACGACGCAATTTGTTCTTGGTACGAACGATTACCGCTTTTGCCACAGTACCTTTTTTGATACCACCGGCAGGGATCGCATCTTTAACAGTAACAACAATTTTGTCACCGATTTTTGCGTAATCCTGTCCACTGTTACCCAGTACCCGAATACATAATACTTCTTTGGCACCGCTGTTATCAGCTACATTTAATCTGCTTTCTTGCTGAATCATTGTTTTAAGCTTTGTGCTGCCGGTATTACCCACAGCATATTAAAAACTTCATTTATATCGTTAACTAACGGTTTTATACAACCGCAGCTGATGCTTACTTCGCTTTCTCCACGATCTCCACCAATCTCCAACGCTTCGTCTTACTTAAAGGACGTGTTTCCATGATACGAACTACGTCACCAACGGTGCACTCGTTCTTCTCATCGTGAGCATGGAACTTCGTTGTTTTCTTAACGAACTTTCCGTAAATAGGGTGCTTTACTTTACGTTCAACCGCAACAGTGATTGTTTTTGTCATCTTGTTGCTGGTAACCACCCCGGTTCTTGTTTTTCGCAAATTTCTTTCAGCCATTTTATTCAGCTTTTGCTTTTTAGTGATCAGCTATCTGATCTAATTTGTTTTATCGATGTTTATCAGAGCTTATTACTTGCGGCCGCCCAATACTGTTTTCAAACGAGCGATATCTCTACGCAATGCACGAATGCTCATTGGATTCTCGAGTGGAGAAATAGCATGCGCAAACTCCAATTTTTTCAGACGCAGCTCATCTTCCTGAATTCTTGCTTTCAAGTCATCAGCCGACATCTCTTTAATACTCTTTACAAAATCAACTTTCTTAGACATTTTATTTCGATTTTGACTGTTTCGAATTATGCGGCGTAATCAGGACGCACAATGAATTTTGTTTTAATTGGCAGTTTCTGCGCAGCCAGTTCCAACGCTTCTTTTGCAACGTTTAAAGGAACTCCATCTGTTTCGAAGATGATACGACCTGGTTCTACCACAGCAGCCCAGAATTCAGGGTTACCTTTACCTTTACCCATCCTTACCTCAAGAGGCTTACGGGTAATAGGCTTATCGGGGAATACACGGATCCACACGTTACCTTCACGCTTCATAGCACGAGATAATGCCTGACGTGCAGCTTCGATCTGACGGTTCGTTAACCACACAGGCTCTAATGCTTTCAATGCAAAGGAACCAAAAGCAATGCTGGTACCACGCTTCGCGGTTTCACGGATGCGTCCCTTCTGTGCTTTTCTGTGTTTCGTTCTTTTCGGCTGTAACATTTTCTATACTAATTTGAAAATTTTAATAATGTTTCGATTCTAGTAATCGACTATTAGTTTTTACGCGGACCTCTGTCGCCACCGCCTCTTCTTTCTCCACCTCTATCGTTTCTACCACCACCGCGGCGATCGTTACCACCACGTCCGGCAGGAGCTCCACCTTCTCTTCTTTCACCACCTTCTTTTCCGCTGATCAAGTTCGGGTTCAAATCACGCTTACCCAATACTTCTCCTTTACAGATCCATACCTTGATACCAATTTTACCATATACAGTAAGAGCAAACACATTTGCGTAGTCAATGTCCATACGTAATGTATGCAAAGGCGTACGACCTTGTTTAATTTCTTCTGTACGAGCAATTTCAGCACCACCTAAACGGCCGGCTACTTTAATTTTGATTCCTTCAGCTCCCATTCTCAGGGCAGAAGCAATCGCCATTTTGATCGCTCTTTTATAGTTGATACGGTTTTCGATTTGACGAGCAATGGTATCACCAACAATCATCGCATCCAATTCCGGACGGCGAATTTCCAAAATGTTGATTTGCACATCTTCCTTACCGGTAAGTTTTTTCAACTCCTCTTTGATACGATCTACTTCGTTACCACCTTTACCGATGATGATACCAGGCTTAGAAGTGTGAATGGTAACAATCAACTTATTCAGCGTACGCTCAATAACAATTTTAGAAATACCACCCTTGTTGATACGGGCATTGAGGTAGTTTCTGATCTTGTTATCTTCGATCAATTTCGTAGCGAAATCTTTCTTATTACCATACCAGTTAGATTCCCATCCGCGGATAATTCCTAATCTGGCACCAATTGGATTTGTTTTCTGACCCATATTATGGTTTAAAAATTTTTATCAATTAGTTTTTAGCATCTACAATTAAAGTAACATGGTTGCTACGCTTTCTCACACGGTAAGCTCTACCTTGAGGAGCTGGCAACATTCTCTTAATTGATCTTGCGCCATCTACAAAAATAGTTTTTACTACCAGTGAGGCATCGGCTGCACTCTTTCCTTCGTTCTTTTGCTCCCAGTTTGCAATTGCACTCTTCAACAATTTGTATAAAGGTGTAGAGGAGTGTTGAGGATGGTGCTCCAATAATGCCAACGCATTTTCAACTCCCAATCCACGAATCTCATCAGCCAGCAAACGCATTCTGCGGGGTGAAGTTGGATAATTTTTAAGTTTAGCTACTGCTTCCATTTTTTTATTTCGTTTGAGTTCAACAGGCGTTTCGTCCTATCAAACAGTTTACGCTACTTTTTTACTTGAGTGACCTTTGAACTGACGGGTAGGTGCAAATTCACCTAATTTATGACCCACCATGAACTCGGTAACATAAACAGGAATAAACTTGTTCCCGTTGTGTACTGCAAATGTGTGTCCAACAAAATCAGGAGTTATGGTAGAACGACGGCTCCATGTTTTGATCACTCCCTTTTTGGCTTTGCCCTCATTAACTGCTAATACTTTCTTTTCTAATTTGGCAGCTACATAAGGACCTTTTTTAATTGAACGAGCCATATTACTGTGTTAATTTGAAATTTTGATAATTTGAATTTGAATCCACTTACTCACTTCTTATTTAGCGAGCTTGCTTCCGTTTTTACGTTGGATGATCAGCTTATCACTTCCTTTTCCTCTTGTTCTTGTCTTCTCACCTTTCGCGTATTTACCGGTGCGGCTTCTTGGGTGACCACCAGATGATCTACCTTCACCACCACCCATTGGGTGATCTACTGGGTTCATCGCTACACCACGGTTGCGAGGACGGATCCCTTTCCAACGGTTCACACCCGCTTTACCGGCTGTTTCCAGGTTGTGATCACTGTTACTTACCACACCAACAGTTGCAACGCAGTTGATCAAAATCTTTCTCAACTCACCACTTGGCATTTTCAATACAGCGTATTTTTCTTCCTTGTTGGTTAACTGAGCAGAAGTACCTGCACTTCTTACCAATTTACCACCCTGACCAGGCTGCATTTCAATGTTGTGAATGTTTGTACCCAACGGCATAAACTTCATTTGAAGTGCATTTCCAACTTCAGGAGCAACACTGTTACCAGCTATAACGGTAGCGCCTACCTGCAAACCTTGAGGAGCCAGGATGTAACGCTTTTCACCATCAGCATAGTTCAACAATGCGATGAATGCAGTACGGTTTGGATCGTACTCAATGCTCGCAACAGTTGCTGGAATATCTTTCTTGTCTCTTTTGAAATCTACAATACGGTACATTTTCTTGTTTCCACCGCCAATATATCTCATCGCTCTTCTACCCTGTGCGTTTCTACCGCCAGTTGCAGATTGCTTCTCTACTAAGCTCTTCTCCGGTGTTGCAGTTGTTACTTCTGCGTAGGCATTACCAATTCTCCAGCGTGTACCGGCGGTCATTGGTTTATACTTCTTAAGTGCCATCGTTTCTAATTAATCGTTTTAAATAATGTTTTGTCAATTCTTTGCGGCGTTTGACCCGCCATTCTTACTGATTGATCTGATTAAACAGTTCCGTACAGATCAATGGTTTCGCCTTCAGCAACAGTTACATACGCTTTTTTGTATGCAGACTTCTGTCCGGAAATGAATCCTGCTATTGTGAAGCGGTTCTTTCTTTTACCGGGAACAACAATCGTGTTTACATCGATTACGTTCACACCGTAGAAATCTTCAACAGCTTTTTTTACTTCAAGCTTGTTTGCCTTGCGGCTTACACGGAAAGCATAGGTTCTACGGGCATCCGTTAACTTGTTGCTTTTTTCTGTTACGATTGGCTTTATTAAAACTTCAGAGAGTTTCATCTCTTAACAATTTTTACTATTAATTAATTCGCGCTGATTTCTTTCACATCTTCGGCAATTGTTTTTGCAGAAGACTCCAATAATACTACTACGTCAGCATTTACGATGTCGTAGGTATTCATGTCGTTGTACTGATATCCTACCACGTTAGGGATGTTACGGAAGCTCAAGTACAAGTTGGTGTTTTCTTCACCGGCCAACACTAATACTTTCTTATTGTTTACATTCAGGCTTTTCAGAATGCTTACGAATTCTTTGGTTTTAGGTTGAGCCAAAGTAACATCTTCAACAACTACCAAGTTGCTTTCTTTTACTTTGTAAGAAAGCGCTGAGCATTTCGCCAAGCCCTTTACTTTCTGGTTCAACTTGAAATCGTAATCGCGGGGCTTAGGTCCAAAAATGGTACCACCACCTTTATACAATGGGTTACGGATATTACCCTTACGAGAACCACCGGTTCCCTTTTGACGGTGTAATTTCTTGCTAGAACCCTTTACTTCTAAACGAGTTTTTACTTTGTGAGTACCTTGACGCTGAGCGGCCAAATACTGCTTCACGGCTAAGTAAATAACATGGTCATTAGGCTCAATTCCGAAGATCTCTTCTGGAAGATCCACTGTACGACCTGTTTTTTTACCGCTTATATTTAAAACATCTACTTGCATGATGATTCAGTTAAAAAGTTATTTCTGGATGTAAACAATAGAACCGTTGTGACCAGGAACGTTGCCTGTCACGAGGATGTAATTCTTTTCAGGGAAAATTTTAACCACTTTAAGGCCTTTCACCTTTACGCGGTCACCACCCATACGGCCGGCCATGCGCATACCTTTCATTACGCGAGATGCATCGGAAGAGTTACCCAATGAACCTGGTGCACGCTGACGGTCGTGTTGACCGTGTGATTGTGAACCAACCCCACTGAATCCATGGCGTTTTACAACCCCTTGGAAACCCTTGCCCTTAGAAGTACCTACTACGTCAACTTTTTCTCCTTCAGAGAAAATTTCAACAGTAATGGCTTCTCCTAATGCTTTAGCAATAGAATAGTCGCGAAATTCTTTTACAAACTTTTTAGCGGAAGTATTTGCTTTGGCGTAGTGATTCTTTTCAGCTTGGAGAGTGTGCTTTTCTTTTTTGTCGCCGTAAGCAATTTGTAATGCGTTGTAACCGTCTGATTCAACAGTTTTAACCTGTGTTACAACACAGGGACCAGCTTCAATAATGGTACAAGCGGTTTGCTTGCCATCGGAACTGAAGACGCTGGTCATCCCGATTTTTTTTCCAATAATCCCTTTCATTTTATTTACAGTTTATGCCCTGTAAGGTTAAAGAGACAGGCCCGATGAAAGTAATCGGTCTTCAATCCCCGTTTGCTGTTGACCTTTTCTTTTGATTCACCCATCCTTTCATTATCGGGTGAGACTCCTTCCGCCTCGCGGCTTCCAGATTTCGGAAGTACCAACAGTAAACTAACCTCGAAGGGCTAGTTCATATTTTAATGTTAACTAGTGTGATGCTCTTGCATCTAACTCAGCGCTGCTTTGTTCCCTCTTTGGAAGTTCACAGATGAGTTGTAAAAGAACTATATAAAAAAACCTCATCAAGCGGTAATCCAACCGATGAGGTAATTCTTATCTGTTAGGCTTTGATTTCAACCTCAACACCACTTGGCAAATCCAATTTGCTCAACGCATCAACTGTTCTGCTTGAAGACGTGTAAATGTCCAATAAACGCTTATGCGTATTCAATTGGAACTGCTCACGACTCTTCTTGTTTACGTGTGGTGAACGTAACACAGTAAAAATTTTCTTACGTGTAGGTAAAGGAATAGGACCTGTTACTACGGCACCTGTGCTGCGCACGGTTTTAACGATCTTCTCGGCAGATTTATCTACCAAATTGTGATCGTAAGACTGTAATTTTATTCTAATTCGCTGAGACATACATCAAATCCCATTTTTCGAATGGGGATGCAAAGGTAGGGGCAAAAAGATTACTTACAAAAAGATTCAACATAAATTTTCAGCCTTTTTCAAAATAAATTTCCTCTTTGTTGATTCTGTTTAAGTTATATAGCATTATAGTTAAACAAAAAATGTCCATTTCCGGTTCGTCACCGCTAAGATCGCAAAGCTCGCGAAGAATTCGCAAAGTCTTTTCTTCACCGCAGCGGCGCAGCGACCGCAGCGTTTTCGCAGCGCTCCTCTTTTCCTCTCCTCCTCCCTCCTCGTTCCTCGCTTCCTCCCTCCTCCCTCCTGTTTTCCTCGCCTCCTCCTATTTCGTATAAAACCGATCCCCCCTATTTACCCCCTGCCCTACTTGATCAGGACCCGCAATGGTCACAAATACGTCTTTGATGAAAAAGCGAGATTCGAAATGACGAACCAGATCGGGAGTAGATTCCAATCTAAAACTGAAATAGGTCTTAAAAATTAACGGAGTACTGGATTCAGAATAGTCCAAAAATCGACCGCGAATGGAGGTCTTATCGTCATCGAAATACTTCTTGTTCTCGGTATTAAAACCGGCATCTAACAAAGATCGGTGCAAGGGAGCCAATACGCTTCGTTGACGGCTGCTTCCCGGAGGAATCATATCTACCCCCTCTTGTCCACTTAATGTGCCCGACATGCGGCTGCTATTAAGGCTCACATCTTTGATCACCTCTACTGAACTGCCTACAGAACGCCCGGAAAATTGAAAGGATGGCTGGTACAAGGCCACCGATTCACCATTCATGATCATTGCAGAACGATTCCAATCCAAAAATATAGGCTCTTTCAATTTGTTGATGACTGTCACCTTCAAAGGACCCTGATACCCTGTAAAATTGTAGAGTACTTTCATGGTATCATTTTCGAAAACATACTGCTTTAAACTGTCTTGCTGCAATTCCGGTGCTGCAACAGTAAAATACTGGTAAGGCTTACAAGAGGCGAAAAACAGCATAATAGGTGCAATTAGTAACAGTTTCTTCATGGCGTGAAATTTCATGTAAATTATTCACGGAATTTCTAATCAAAAGTTAAATGCAAAAAAGAACCTGAACCACCGGCTTCTTTTTAAGAAAACAGCGGTTCAGGCCTTCAAATTTTCAACATTTATAAGCTCAGAAATCGCGAATAAGCCGCACTAGTTTCTATCGCGCTCCTCCCGGACAGTGCAGCTTTAAATAATTCGTATACAAAGTAGATAAATGACGGAAGGTTCCGGCACCTTCTGAAATGCTATGAGAACGATTCGGATAGCTCATCATTTGAAATTGTTTGTTGTGTTTGATGAGTTCGTTGAATAACATTTCGGCATTGTTATAATGCACGTTATCGTCGCCGGTGCCATGAATATAAAGCAGGTTGCCTTTTAGATTTTTGGCATAGGTGATCGGTGATCCTTTCACAAAATCGTCTTTGCTTTCAGCGGGCAGCCCCATGTATCGCTCTTGATAGATATTATCGTAGGTCAACTGGTTTCCAACAGCCGCGATGGAGATTCCGGTTTTGTAAATTTCAGGAAATTGAAACATTAAGTTCAAAGTAGCCGAGCCACCACCGCTCCAGCCCCACACGGCCACCCGGCTGCTGTCTACATAATTCCATTTCAAAATCTCTTTTGCCGCTAAAGCTTGGTCGCGAATATTGATGATGCCAATATTACGGTACACCGATTTTCTCCAAGCTCTTCCTTTCGGAACAGGAGTACCACGGTTATCGATGGAGATATAGATATAGCCGTCTTTTTGCATGTTGCCTTGATACAGGAAGTTTCTACCTACGCCAAATTGATCCTTTACGTTCTGGCCCCAGGGTTCTGTGTAAACGTAAAACACAACAGGATACTTTTTAGTAGGGTCGAAATTTTCAGGTTTCACAACCCAAGCATCCATTGTTACATTTTCGGATGTGGTTACTGTAAAGAATTCCATTGATGATTTTTTACCGGCACTTTTCTCGAGGGCCGCATCAATCAATGATTTACCGGATAGCGGTTGATGCGAACTGAGATCTACCATTTCTGAGGCAGGTGGTGTATAATAATTGGAAAAACTGTGATAGGCAAAATCTCCGGTAGGTGAAACATCGTAATCGTGTGTACCTGCTTGATTTGCCGGACTCACTCTTTCCAAAGATCCGGTTCCATCTAGCTTGGTGCGGTAGAGGTACTTTTGCGTAGCATTTTCAGGGGAAGCATGAAAATACACAT
>DGDD01000106.1 GCA_002385265.1 Chitinophagaceae bacterium UBA3961 | reverse complement strand
GGGTAAAAGCGGGATGAAAATGCTCCAGTGTTCGTCTTAAAAATTCGCGATCCAAATGCGTATAAATTTCAGTAGTGGTTATACTTGCATGCCCAAGCATTTCTTGTACCGCCCTTAAATCAGCACCACCCTCAACCAAATGGGTGGCAAATGAATGTCGAAAACTGTGCGGAGAAACAGTTTTCTTAATGCCGGCTTTTTTAACCAGGTCTTTAATGATTAGGAACACCATTACTCTGCTTAAACCGGCGCCTTTGTTGTTTAAAAAAACAGTATCTGCAAATCCTGGCTTAGGCTCTACATGAGCCCGAACGTATTGTTTATAATACTGAATTTCTTTTATGGCATGTTTCCCAATGGGAACCAAACGCTCTTTGTCGCCCTTTCCTATTACCCGAATAAATCCAACGTCCAAGAATAAATGCGATAATTTCAACTGTACCAGCTCACTTACCCTTAATCCGCAACTATACAAAGTTTCCAGCATAGCACTATTGCGATGCCCTTCCGGTTTGCTTTTATCGATTTGAGATAGAATGGATTCAATTTCTTCTGTACTTAGCACATCGGGCAAACTCCTTTTTAGTTTTGGTGCTTCAAGTAGGGTAGTGGGATCTTCTTGAGAAATCTGCTCTATCAAGCAGAATTTATAAAAAGAACGAATACCCGAAATAATGCGGGCCTGCGAGGTATCGGTCATACCCAACTCAGAGATCCATTTTATAAACTGCTGCAGGTCTTTTAAATTAATTTGAGCGGGAGATTTTTCAATCTTTTCAGCACTGAGAAATTGGGTGAGTTTGTCTATATCGCGCAAGTAGGCCTCTACCGAATGATCGGACAAGGATTTCTCTAATTGAAGCCAAGCCTTATAGCCTTTCTTTTGAATATCCCACATAGGTCAGTTTTTTTTCAATTGGTAGGGGTTTCTTGCTATTTTTCGGCATATTTGCAGTCCAAAACTAACGCAATTCCTCCTCACATGAACAAAACCGTGAATCTTCGCTCGTTTAAACAGAAAGTCCGTCACAACAAATCTGTATTCAAACGTTTTTTAACCAAATTGGAGAAAAATACCCCTCGTGGTCTAGATGCCATTGCTGAAAAAACGAGTGCTGAGGTATGGGAAGAAGTTGATTGTTTAAGCTGTGCCAATTGTTGCAAAACAATGTCACCCACGTATACTACCAAGGATGTTAAACGAATTTCCGAGCATTTGAAAATGACGCCGAAAGCCTTTCGTGATAAATGGCTTCGTAAAGACAGCACCGGCGACTGGATGAACAAAACAGAGCCTTGCCAATTCTTGAACCTGGAGAATAATTATTGCTCGATCTATGAAGTAAGACCTGCCGATTGTGCCGGATTTCCCCATCATACCAAGAAAAGAATGAAACAATACATACATGTTCACCAACAGAACATTGAGTATTGTCCGGCCACTTACAAATTGGTCGAGAAAATGAAAGACCTTTTTTCTCAAAAAAAGTAAATGTCTTCTATTAAAAAGAAGACCGGATCTTGAATGTTTTGGAGATTGATGGCGAGAATATCGATTTGAATTCTCTTGTATTCCGGATGTAGTTCGCTATACCGTGCTGCCGCTTTCATCAGAGATTTGATTTTCTTTTTGGAAACGGCTTCTTCCGGAAGTCCGTATTTATCGCCTTTTCTTGTTTTTACTTCTATCAGGTGAAGTTTCCCTTGCCGTTCTGCAATAATATCAATTTCATACGGATGCCAACGCCAGTTGGTTGTAATAATAGAATACCCCTCAGTCCGCAACCATTTCGTTGCCAGCATTTCACCTAATTTCCCTGTTTCTTGATTACAAAACATAACAAGTTTGTAACATTGTAGTTTAATAAGAAAGATCACTCAAAGTAATTTCAAAATGTTCAGACTTTCGGGCGTTGTACAACATTATAATTGGGGCGGATCAAGCTTTATCCCAAGTTTAATTGGATTCCAGAATATAGAAGGGAAACCTTGCGCAGAGTATTGGATGGGGGCTCATTCAAAAGCTCCTTCAATTGTAGTCAAAGGCAATAACGCTTCTATCACGCTCGATAAATGGATTGAGGAAGCTCCCAGCTTGATTTTGGGCGAAAAAGTGTACCAACAGTTTGGAAGCTTGCCTTATTTGTTGAAAGTATTGGACGTGAAAGACATGTTGTCGATTCAAGTACACCCATCTAAAACTGCAGCCAAACTCGGATTTGAAGCGGAAGAGAGCGCCGGCGTTCCCATTGAGGCCCCTCACCGCAACTACAAAGACAAGAACCACAAACCGGAGTTAATGTTTGCTTTGAGTGAGTTTTGGCTACTTCATGGTTTTAAATCTATTCAAAAGATCAAAAATTCAATAGCCAATAATGTTGAGTTGTTTTCTCTTCAACCATATTTGGAAAATGGCGGATTCAAGGCAGTGTACGAATACGTCATGCAACTGCCCCAATCTGAGGTAAATTGCATCCTTAAGCCATTAATAGATCGTATACTGCCACTTTATGAGCAGGGGCAATTGACTAAAGATCAGGAAGCTTTCTGGGCTGCTCGAGCCTATAAAACCTTTTGTACCCCAAATTGGTATGATCGCGGACTGTTTTCAATATATCTTTTCAATATTGTTCATTTGAATCCAGGTGAAGCTATTTTTCAGGGACAAGGAATGTTGCATGCATATTTAGAAGGCCAGAACATAGAATTGATGGCCAATTCCGACAATGTATTGCGAGGTGGCCTTACCAATAAACACATCGATGTTGAAGAGCTACTTAAACATGTTGTTTTCGACGAAACCCTGCCAAGAGTGTTGTCCACTCACAAAGATGTACAATCGGGAGAAACTGTGTATGAAACCCCTGCCGAAGATTTCGAACTGAGGTCTCTGGCATTAGAGTTGGGCGATCAAGCTAATGTGATTTCCTATACAGTTGAAATTTGGATCATAATAAAGGGCTTAGTTGAACTAGAAGGGTTAACCGGAAGCAATCATTTAAACAAGGGGCAATGCTTTTTAACTGCTGCAAATGAGCGCATTACCATTAGGGCAAAAGAGCCGTCTCTGCTCTTCAAAGCAACGGTCCCTTACTCACAGCCCGTGAATAAATAATACCGCAACACTGCTCATACCAGCCCGATTTACACTATTTTTGAGCTTTACAATTCGGTTAATTTATGAAATTACAGAAGTCGATCATCGGTTCATTGGTTATTGCCATTGTGGTAGCAGCATTGTACCGAATCATTCCCGGCCGCCCCTTCGGATTTGCTCCACAAATTGGTTTGGCCTTGTTTGGTGGTGCTTTGATCAAGGATAAAAAATGGGCTTTTGCATTACCCATCTTTTCAATGATTATTTCAGATGCCATTTATCAAGCGCTTTATTTGAATGGATTGACATCGATAAGAGGTTTTTACAGCGGGCAATGGTTAAATTACCTGGAAATTGCCAGTGTGGTTGTTGTAGGCTTCTTTATGCGTAAAGTAAGCTTGGGAAGTTTTACAGCATTTTCATTTATTGCACCTACTTGGTTCTTCTTAATTTCAAATTTCACTGTTTGGGCAGGGAGTGAGGGAACGATTATCCCTAAAACAATGTCGGGTTTGATGGCTACTTATACCTTGGGCTTACCTTTTTATTATGCAAGCGTTGCATCAACTTTTGTTTTTGGAGCCCTCTTTTTTGGTTCTTGGTATTACATGAATAACAAGAGCTGGGAAGTATCAAAAGCGTAATGATTGTTTCATACTCTTTATAAAGAAAGCCATCAGATATGATGGCTTTTCTGTTTTTATAGTCTCTTGTTTTTTTAGATTAGTGAGGATTTTC
Source organism: Chitinophagaceae bacterium UBA3961 (assembly GCA_002385265.1). Taxonomy (GTDB): domain Bacteria; phylum Bacteroidota; class Bacteroidia; order Chitinophagales; family Chitinophagaceae; genus Endoryza; species Endoryza foliicola. The sequence continues at coordinate 25,230 of DGDD01000106.1, read as the reverse complement.
TTCTTCGAATACTTCATCTATTTCTAAGTGAGAGCCATCGGCTGCTTCTGTAGCCAATTCATCACATCTATTGTTATGAGGATTGTCGGCATGACCTTTCACCCAAACAAAACGAACAGTGTGCTTTTGTGCCAGTTCATGGTATTTCAACCATAGATCTTTGTTCTTCTTTCCGCCTTTGAAGTTGTTGGCAATCCAATTGCGCAGCCAACCTTCCTGAACGGCTTTTACTACATACTGGCTGTCGGAATAAACTACAATTCTCAAACCTTCTTTATTCAAAGCTTCAAGACCGGCAATCACTGCCATTAATTCCATTCGATTATTGGTGGTTCTTCGGAAACCTTTTGAAAGTTCTTTTCGTTTACTTCCCCAAAATAAGATGGTTCCATACCCTCCGGGGCCCGGGTTGCCTCTCGACGAACCATCGGTATACATCACTAGTTCTTCTGTACTCACTGGCGCTTTATTGATAAGTGTATCGTTGAATAATGGTGCATTTTGGATTTAAATACAAGCGGTCAATCGGTATAATTTCCATGTTAGCAAAGGCTTTTTCGGGAACACGAAAGTATTGTTTTATTATCTTGAATTTCGACTTATCTGTAAGCCGCTGTATCTCGATTTTTAATTTATGTTGCGTGGCAAGATCCAACCCTTTTGTAATCATTTCAGAGCAGTACATGGCTGAATCTGTTTTCAAGTTAAATGCCATATCAAATTTTACTTTCTTTTGATATTGCTGCTCTAAATAGTTGATAAATTCATGCGTTTCCTTTTCTTTCAATTCATAACGGGCAAGCGCAAAGCCATTGTTGTGGGCTTTATTCAGGAAAGTATCGATCAGCTCCTTTCGCACTTTGTCTTTTACTAGAAAATAGTCCGGTTCAATATGATACACCAACCATTGATTGTTTTCAAAATGAGCAATACCTCCATGAGAATAAGATTTGTCTTCTTTCGACATGTCTTTGATCTGCTCACTCGAGTAATCCGTACCCGAACGGAGTATAAGATCGCCTTCTTTTAGTTTTGACTTAATATCGGCGAGAACCGAATCGTTCGCTTCAGTAATAGCATGAATATCTGCAATCAGTGAAACATCTTCTGTTTTTGTTTTTTCTGAAGAATCGGAACAAGCCGATAATAGGCTTGCACATACAACGAGTATAGAGAGAACACGCTTCATGAATGTAAAAATAAAAAAATCGGCCGGTAAAGGCCGATTTCCACAATTAAGAACAATATTTCTTATTTACTAACGAACTCAAGTTTGTCGATACCAATCATATCACTATTGGCTCCACTAGGTCCACCTTCAGTTACGAAATAGCGGAATCCGAACCGTGCTTTTACGGTACCGGTAACACCGGAAACAGTAATGCTGTACTTTGTCCAAGAAACCGGATAATCAACTAAGTTTAAGTTGGGGTTTATATCCAATAGAAGTGTAGAGAAATCTCCCACTTCATTGGGGCCTGAACCAACATTCGTACTGGTAGTGGTGTAATTGGCTCTAACTTGCAAACGGTCGGCATAATCGCCATTACAACGCGTATAGAAGCTCAATACATCTCCATTTTTTACAATAATTTCTTTTGTAATGATCCATGCACTTAAAGTAGCAACATCCGATCCGCAGTTCAAATCTACGCTCGCAAATTCATTTTGATTGTATACAGCTGAATAGGCGGGAAATCCAACAATATCATTACCTAACTTACCTCCTAACTCATATTTGCCCTGGCGCCATGACATTGGGCCTGAAGGAGCACTGTTGTTTACAATTACCCAACCTTTTGCAGATAAATTGCCAACTGTATCGAATTCTTCAACAAAAGAATTGGACACCACCGGTGGAGCAGGTAATTTCTCATCTGTTTTTGCGTCCTTCTCACAAGCCACTATCAATACCATTGCTAGCGACAAACCAGTGAGTGAAAGAAACAGTTTCTTTGCCATATAATCAGTTAGTTTAAGTTAGGTTGAATTATTTTTTGCTGATATAGCTTACTTGGTCTATTCCAATAGCGCTACCATTACCGTTCGAACCGGCATCCAATGTATAGTATCTGAATGCAAATCGTCCTTTGGTAGGGCCATTTAAGCCGCCAATAGTTACTTCAAATCTTGTCCAACGTGATGGATATGCCAAAGGATCAAATAAACTAGGTAAGCTATGCGATTCTTTATATGTCCAGAATTTATTGGCGTTGTCGTACACGGGTGGATTGATCGACAATGCTAAACTGAAATCTCCTCTATCTGTTGAAATGTTGTAGGAGGCTGATTTTGGATCATAGGCCGTCCCTACATTGGTTCCGGTATTTTTTGTGTTGATACAAACTTCTAGGTTGTTTCCGTAATCAGTAGAGTCACCGGAAACTGAAAAGTTTTGTAGTAATTGAGTTCTTGTATAGAATACAATCTTATCACCGTTTTGCATTGTAACTACTGGAGATATCAGCCAATTTGAAATTACATCATCTGTTCCTGAAGTGGAAGTATAATCAGCACCGATAAAGCCCGGATAAGTACCCTTGGAAGAATAAGGTGCAAAAATTGGAAGCAAGCCTCCACCTTGAGCCCATATGCCGGAACCTTTGGGATTACTGTTGTTGATGGGAACCCAACCACGTTTGAATGATTGCGCCACTGTGTCAAATTCTTCCGTAAACGATTGATCGGGAACAGGAGGGGGGATCAAAGATGCAGGATCATCCTTAACGCAGGAAACAAACGATACTCCCACTACCACTAATGACAATACTATCTTGCCCAGAGTAGATTTTCTCATAATGCGCTGGTTAGTTTGGTAATTAAGTACGGTGAAAATACTGATTTTTCATATACACACCAAACTAAACAGCACTCCGGTTCAAATCTACCTAGACCCCTTTTTTTGCGTCTTTATTGTGTGTTAAACTTGAAATACTCCGGTTTTAAATGGTTGAATTTCAGGATTTTGGTTGGCTGCTGTAATTCCTTGAGAAATGATTCCTCGAGTATCTCTTGGGTCTATAATTCCGTCCGTCCACAGCCGAGCCGCGGCATAATATGGACTTGTTTGCGTATCGTATTTTTGTTTAATAGTTGCAAGCATTGATGCTTCTTCTTCAGCGCTCAAAGTTTTACCAACTGCTTTCTGCGAGGCCACTTGAATTTGAAGCAAGGTTTTCGCTGCTTGATCTCCTCCCATAACAGCAATTTTCGAAGTTGGCCAAGCAAAAATCAAACGAGGATCGTATGCTTTTCCACACATGGCATAATTTCCTGCTCCAAATGAATTTCCGATTATAAAAGTAAACTTCGGAACAACAGAATTGGCTACAGCATTCACCAATTTCGCACCATCTTTGATGATTCCCGAATGTTCACTTCTGCTTCCCACCATAAATCCGGTAACATCCTGTAAGAATACGAGCGGAATTTTTTTCTGATTGCAATTCATAATAAAACGCGCAGCTTTGTCGGCACTGTCATTATAAATAACACCACCCATTTGCATTTCACCTTTTTTGCTTTTTACCATTTTTCTTTGATTCGCTACAATTCCAACTGCCCAGCCATCAATTCTCGCATATCCGCAAACGATGGTTTTACCAAATTCATCTTTATAGGGTTGGAAACTACCTCCGTCTACAATACAGTCAATAATATCTTTTATATCATAGGGTTTTCCTTCGCTCGGAAACAATCCTAAGATATCGTCTGGCGGCCTTGAAGGAGCTATGGCTTTTATTCGATCAAACCCTGCTTTGGGAGCGTCTCCTAACAAACTCATTAGCTTTTTTACATGATCCAAACAGGCTTGTTCGCTGTCAAATTTATAGTCGGCGATCCCGCTAATTGCGGTGTGAGTTTCAGCTCCCCCCAATGTTTCAATGTCAATGTCTTCACCAATAGCAGCTTTTACTAAATAAGGGCCTGCCAGAAATATCGAGCCGGCATTGGATACCATCAGGGTTTCATCACTCATAATCGGCAAATACGCACCCCCGGCAACGCATGCACCCATAACTGCAGAAATTTGGGTGATGCCCATAGCACTCATTCGGGCATTGTTTCTGAAGATCCTTCCAAAATGCTCCTTGTCGGGAAAGATCTCATCTTGCATCGGTAAGAAAACTCCGGCACTGTCTACCAAGTAAATAACAGGCAAATGATTCTCCATTGCTATTTCTTGCAAGCGTAAATTCTTCTTGCCCGTAATGGGAAACCAAGCTCCGGCTTTTACTGTTTGATCATTCGCGATAATCATACACTGTTTTCCTGCCACATATCCGATGCCTCCAACAGTACCACCCGCTGGGCAACCTCCTTGTTCGGCATACATTTCGTATCCGGTAAAAGCACCTATCTCAATAAATGGGGAATTCGGATCGCGCAAATATTCGATGCGCTCGCGAGCCGTGAGTTTGTTTTTTTCGTGCTGTTTTTCGATCGATTTCTTACCTCCGCCTTCTTTGATCTTTTCAAGGCGTTGCTTCATTTGACTTATAGCCAAACGCATCGCATCTTCGTTCTTATTAAATTCAAGGTTCATACAAGCAAGCAATTATAGTACAATTATAAGCCGATTTGGCCTTATTTTTATATCCATGTTTAAACGAATGAATGTTTGGATTGTTTTAATAGCACTGATAGTGTTAATAAAGTGCTGGGCTTTAAATCCGGTTTTTGTTGAAACCACCTATTCTCAATCCTTTTACCCACTTATTAGCAACCTACTTCGAATTCTAACAGGTTGGATTCCCTTTAGTTTGGGTGATTTGTTATACGCCCTAGCTGTTATTTTATTAACAAGAGTGATCCTGAAGTGGTTTTCACGTCTTAAACAACAAAAAAGCAACCGAGACTTTTGGAAAGAAACCGGTGCCGGTGTTTTGAAATACGTACTGGTTATATACATTGTTTTTAATGTGTTTTGGGGACTGAACTATAATAGGGCCGGGGTAGCCTTTCAGTTTCAATTGAAAGACACGGCAATATCAAAAGAAGATCTTTCTTCCCTTATGTATTGGCTACGTGATAGGGTAAATGAAACAGAAGCGGCGGCACACGCTAATAGAAGTCAACTGAAGAATATGGACTACATTTATTCAGGTGCCATCGATGCTTATAGCGTAATAAAAATCAAACATCCCTTTTTGGAATACAAGCACCCAAGTGTGAAGTCCTCATTGTTTGGTGTGATGGGAAATTATTTCGGATATACCGGTTACTACAATCCATTCACAGGAGAAGCTCAAGTGAATACGAAAGTACCGTCATTTGTACTGCCGTTTACAACTTGTCATGAAATAGGACATCAATTAGGCTATGCAAAAGAAAATGAAGCTAACTTTTCAGGCTTTTTGGCGGCTGCAGCTAGCAAAGATCCTTTGTTTAACTATTCCGTTTATCTTGATTTATATATGTACGGACGGCCTTATTTGTATCGATCCGATAGCATTCAATTGAAAAAAATCGATAGTAGTTTGAGCCCGGCAGTAAAAGATGATTTTAAGGAGCTTCAACAGTTCTATAAGAAGTACGAGAATCCGGTAGAAAAGGTAATTGACTTTTGGTACGGCCAATTCCTAAAAGCAAATCAACAACCTGATGGTAAAATTACCTACAGTAGGGTCATTCTATGGCTGCAAGAATACGAACGGAAATACAAGCATTAAAACTGGTTCTTCCACATCATACTTTCTACCGGTTTACTGGCTTGCCCGCTGTATTTAGCGTTTTTCTTCTCGTTGTATTTTACTTCAATTTCGCCTTCTACGGGGAAATAAATTAATTGTCCAATAGGCATTCCTTTGTAAACGCGAACGGGTTGCTTTACTGAAATTTCGAGTGTCCAATACCCACAGAAACCAACGTCTCCTTTTCCTGCAGTAGCATGGATATCAATTCCTAATCTGCCGGTAGACGACTTACCTTCCAGAAAAGGCACATGTGCGTGCGTTTCTGTATATTCTAATGTTGCACCTAAATAAAACACGTGCGGGTACAGCACAAAGCCATCGTCCGGAATTTCAAAGTATTCAATTTCGTTGTGCTTCTTAGCATCCAAGATATGGTTGCGATAAGTGGCTAGCCATTGCCCCAAATGAACGTCGTACGAATTACTGCCAAGGCAAGATCGATTGTATGGGTCTAATTTAATCGTACCTTTTTCTATCTCTTCTAAAATTCTTTTATCTGATAAAATCATAACTTACTCCCTAATTTTGATGGTGCAGCGAGCCTCAGCAAAATAAACCTGATTTTTCGAAAGATGCCCCTATTTTATCAACATAATATCGACCAGCATACTCATTTAGCCATTTGGAGAATTGAAGAAAATGCGGAGTTTTTTCTAGCGAAAGTACCGCTTAAGAAAGAAGTAAAACATCCTTACAAGATGTTACAGCACCTCGCAGGTCGATTTGTTTTGACCCAGCTTTTTGATGACTTTCCTTTGGAAGAAATTGAAATTGCAGATACCCGCAAGCCATTTTTACCGGATGAGAAATACCATTTTTCAATTTCACATTGTGGCAATTATGCAGCGGCAATTGCTAGTAGTACAAAGCGGGTAGGAGTAGATGTTGAGTTCATTTCGCCTCGTCTTGAATCTATTGCTCACAAATTTCTTCATGCAAGTGAAGCGGCTTATATGGAGAATTGGCGTTACTTAGAAGAAATGCATTTGCAATTGACAACCGTAATGTGGAGCGCAAAAGAGGCAGTTTATAAGTGGTATGGAAAAGGTGGCGTCGACTTCAAAGAGCACATGCAACTAAACGGTATACCGATTTATAAAAACGATGATTTTATCGACCTTCCCTTTCAGTTTTCAAAAGAAAAACCCCGGCAACTAGAAGTGCAGGGGCGTATTTTTGATCCATTGGTTCTTAGTTGGGTGGTATCGGAACCTTAAGCCTAATCTAACATCAATTCATCGTTGCCATCACCCAAGAGGTTTAAATTGATCGAATCTTGACCGGCTATACCTTCTACACTTCCTTTTATGTGCGCAGCATTGAGTAATACTTTTTCCAATTGTTTTTCCCTTGCTTTCCACAACTTTTCCATGGCATCGCGTTCTTTTTGAATGGACAGTTTCATTGACATGAACCCCTCCCTAATAGCTTTCCATTGCTCACTAAATTCATTACTGGTTAAATAATTGTAGAGCATGTGCATTTTATCTCCCTTGTTTTCCTCATTTTTTGTAGCATTGTAAATGCGAATGATTCCATCGCGTAGCAAATGAGTGACACCGGATACCTCATCAAAACTACAAATCCACACGCCATCTTTTTCTCCAAACTGTTTCATGTCTTTAGGCATAGCTTGGGTTACAATCACGGCAACATCGGCATTTAAACTTCTTTTATCGGCTTTTAGTTTTTCAATCCACTCCATGGAGAAATCTTTGGTACGTTTACTTTCATAGATAATTGTACCACAATTTTGACCGGTATTGTTACGAACGGTCTGAATACAATCGGCTCCACGAATGCCTTTCCCAACTTCACTGATAGCGTCAAAAGGAAAATTCGATCGTAACAATTCTTCCAAAGCCAATTCCTGAATTTCGCCTTGCAATTGCATAGAACCCTGCTCTGCTTTACGTCTCATCTCATCTGCCAACTTCTTCTGATCTTCTAATTGCTTTTCCAATTCGCGCATCCGCATTTGGTATTCCAATTCTTTATTGGCCGTTTTCTGTTCTTCTAGCTTTCTAATATCATCACTCAACTTCGAACGTTCTTCTTGCAACCTTTTCTGAACTGATAGCTCTAATTCCGCTTCTTTGTTCTTCAATTGCTGTTCTTTCTGTAAAAACTCCACTTCTTTCATACGCGCCTCTTTCAAACGGGCTTCGTTCTCTTTATTGGTGGTTTCCAATAAGCGAAGTTTGTTATCATAGTCGGCTGAGAGCGATTTGCGGAGTTGTTGTTCTATTTCAAGCTGCGTTTTTCGTTTTTCATCCTGCAATTGCAGATCCATTTCCTGCTGTTTCTTCTTTTGCCACTCAACCATTTTCACACGCAATTCTTTCTCTACCTCCTCACGAATGATTTCATTGGGCTCAAATGTGGTGTGACAATTTGGACATGTTATAGATGCTGACATCCGGTATTTTTTTACAAGATTACGAAATCACATCGGACCTTCCTGTTTCCAACCCCAAAATTTTTAGTAAAATTTTCCCCGATTCTATTGAATTAGCTGGAACGAAGCCTTCCACTTTCAAATTACTAATAATTGTAATTATAAAGCCGCCTGAAAAAGGCTTAACGCCCCAATCAGTTAAAAACAAACTACTAATGATGACAGCCGTCTGTAAAAAAAACTTGCAGATTCTAAGATTAATTCAGGAAATTACAGAGCATCCATTCTTAATCAACTAACTAATTATTGCTATGCAACAAAGTAGAAGAAACTTCCTCAAAAACGGCTCTGTTTTATTAGCCGGCGCCGGTGTAATGAGGTCCGGTTTATTTGAGTTCAACAAGGACGTAAAATTAACCGGAGTACAATTGTATTCCGTTCGAAATGAAATGATGAAAGATCCTTTGGGAACTTTAAAACAATTGGCTGCTATGGGCTACAAGCACGTTGAGCATGCGAATTACATCAACAGAAAATTCTATGGATACACAGCAAAAGAGTTTAAGAAAATTTTAGACGATTTGGGAATGACCATGCCCAGCGGACACACCGTAATGGGCAAGGGACATTGGGATGCCGGCAAAAAGGAATTCACTGATGCTTGGAAATACACCGTAGAAGATGCTGCAATTGCCGGCCAAAAGTTTGTGATCAGCCCATGGCTCGATGAAAGCCTGCGCAAAACATACGATGGAATATTGTCCTATATGGAAGTATTCAATAAGAGTGGAGAATTGTGTAAAGCCTCCGGAATGAAGTTTGGCTATCATAACCACGATTTTGAATTCAGCCAACAACTCAATGGGCAATCGGTGTACGACATCATTTTGAAGAACACAGATCCTGCTCTTGTAATGCAACAATTAGATATTGGCAACCTTTACAATGGTGGCGCAAAAGCCATCGATGTTGTTAAAAAATGGCCCGGCCGATTCGAATCTATGCACGTTAAAGATGAAATTCTTGCAAAAGAAGGACATGAAAAATACGAAAGCACTATTTTGGGTAAAGGTATTGTTAGCGTAAAAGAAGTTATTGATTTAGGAAAGAAGTCTGGCGGTACCATTCACTTCATTATTGAGCAAGAGAGCTATCAAGGTAGAAGCCCACTCGATGATGTAAAAGAAGATTTGGCTATTATGAAAAAATGGGGCTATTAATAAGTCTGCTCCTCAGACTATAAAATACAAAAGGCGCCATCGGCGCCTTTTGTATTTTAATTCTTAACTCTTAATTCTTAATTGTCTTCTCACTTCGTAAATCCCCAATCCAACACCCTTCTGAAATACTTCTTGTCTTCTATCACCCAAGTTACTTCATAACTTCCTTCTTCATTTTTACTGAGCATGTAAATGTACATCCGTTTTCCATCGGGCGAGAAGTACACTCCGTTGCTCGTACGTTCTGTACCGGCCTTATCTTTATACGTGAAATTCAAATTGTACAGATCAAAATAAGCGATTCGTGGAATTTCAATGGTGTCTTTTCCCCACAGTACTTTTACAGATTCTATCGCCGTTATGGGCATTTGACCGAAACTTCCATAAAATGGTTTTCCATCAATTTTTACCACATGTTCACCAACTTTCTGAATTTTCTTACCGCTTGCATTGAAGGGCACGGTGGTTACCGTTACGGTGATATCATCCTGTTTGAAATTCATCATATTCCTAGTATAGGCAAATGGAGAAATTTTCTTCAAAGGTGTTTTGCCGATACTTTCATCTAGCCCGCCAATCGTGAAACTGGCGAGATCAGCTTTGATGTATTTTTCAGAAACCTTTGCAAAGCTTTCTTTTTTATTGCGGTAGTCGGGAAAATCAGGAACTTCTTGTGCGCTACATACGAAGGCGCTGCAAATAAGGACAAATGAAAGAAAGGATCTCATTGGACTCTTTTTTTAGTAGATGGTGAAATGGCCGATGGAGTTGGCTTTCATCGAACAAAATAAAGGATTAACCGGGAATCCGCAAATAAACGTGTGTTAGTATTTTGCAAATTGGAAGGCAATTATGCGAATAAGTCTGAAAGATTGCATCCATTTTCAGGTTTTCGGGGGTAAATTTGTGCCTCATTAGCTTTCAAGATCATGCAACAACATTTGGCCAAATTGGCGCAACGACTCGAGGGGAAATTGTTTACCGATAGCACTATGAGAACACTCTATGCAACAGATGCTTCTGCTTATCGAGAAATGCCCCTAGCAGTTGCTATTCCTGCCTCAGAAAAGGACTTGAAAGAACTGATTGCTTTTGCCCGAACGCATCAAACTTCTTTGATACCACGAACCGCCGGAACCTCCCTTGCCGGTCAAGTAGTAGGCAATGGAATTATTGTGGATGTTTCAAAAAACTTCACCTCTATTTTAGAATTGAATAAAGAAGAATCTTGGGTTCGTGTACAGCCGGGTGTTATTCGCGATGAATTGAATCTTTTTCTAAAACCACACGGTCTCTTTTTCGGACCGGAAACCTCTACTGCTAATCGCGCCATGATTGGTGGTATGGTGGGAAACAACAGTTGCGGTTCTAATAGTGTGGTGTACAGAAGCACAAGGGAGCATTTATTAGAAGTTAAGGCAATCTTGAGTGATGGGTCGGAGGCAGTTTTTGGAGCTTTAACCTTAGATGATTTTCATGCCAAATGCGAAGGCGATGGTTTGGAAGCTGCCATATATAGAGAAACCAGGGCAATTTTATCGAACTACGATACACAAACTGAAATTAGAAAAGAATTCCCGAAGAAAACGGTGGAACGACGGAATACCGGTTACGCTGTTGACTTATTAATAGAAATGGCGCCATTCAACGCCGGTGGACCTGAGTTCAATTTCTGTTCTCTTATTGCAGGTAGTGAAGGAACATTGGCATTCATTACTGAAATCAAACTAAATGTGGTGCCGCTTCCTCCAAAGGAAACCGGGCTGCTTTGTGTGCATTTCAATTCTATCGATGAATCACTTCAAGCCAACTTGATTGCTGTTGAGTTTCAAATTAGTGCAAGTGAACTTATTGATCATTATATTCTCGAATGCACCAAAAACAATATTGAACAACAAAAGAACCGCTTCTTCGTGCAAGGCGACCCCGGTGCTATTTTGGTGATTGAATTTGCACGAGAAACAAAAGAAGAAATTGAAAGAGATGCCAAAGCTTGTGAAGAAAGGATGCGTGCCGCGGGATTGGGCTATCATTTCCCTCTTTTGTTTGGTGCAGACACTAAAAAGATATGGACCCTTCGCAAAGCCGGTTTAGGGCTCTTAAGTAACCTGCCGGGCGACGAAAAAGCAGTACCTGTAATTGAGGATACAGCAGTAGACGTGAAAGATCTTCCTGCATACATCGCGGAATTCAACGAAATTCTCAAGAAATACAATCTCTATTCGGTTCACTACGCGCATGCCGGTTCCGGAGAACTGCACCTGCGACCCATTATCAACCTAAAAACAAAAGAAGGCAATCAACTTTTTCACGACATCGCCAGCGAGATTGCAACTTTGGTCAAAAAATATCAAGGCTCTCTTAGTGGTGAACACGGTGATGGTCGCTTAAGAGGTGAATTCATTGAGCAAATGGTGGGAAAGAAAAACTATCAATTGCTAAAAAAGATTAAGTATTTATGGGACCCACAGAACATCTTCAATCCTAATAAAATTGTAGATACTCCGCCCATGAATGCAATGCTTCGCTATACTCCCGGTCAACAAACTCCGGAATTCAAAACGCATTTTAGATTCCCGAATCAAGATATATTACAGCATGCTGAACAGTGCAATGGTAGTGGCGATTGTAGGAAAACCCATTTTAGCGGCGGAACCATGTGCCCATCGTACATGGCTACTCGAAATGAAAAGGAAACCACCCGCGCTCGTGCAAATATCTTGCGTGAGTTTCTCACCCATTCCGATAAAATGAATCGTTTCGATCATAAAGAAATTTATGAAGTAATGGATCTTTGCCTGAGCTGTAAGGGTTGTAAGTCGGAATGTCCGAGCAATGTAGATGTAGCGAAGCTAAAAGCCGAATTTTTACAGCACTACTATGATGCCAACGGAGTTCCATTCCGCTCCAAACTGATTTCTCAATTTGGAACGGCTTCGAAATTAGCGTCGGTGTGGCCGGGGGCTTATAACTTTTTAGTGAAGAACGCAGCCACCTCTAATTTGATTAAATCCATTGCAGGTTTTGCGAAAGATCGTTCCATGCCTACCTTGCACAAATTCACCTTGGAGGCTTGGTACAAAAAGTTCTTGCTAAACAAACGAAATAACTATCATAGCAAAGTATATTTCTTCTGCGATGAATTCACCAATTTCAACGATACTGAAATTGGAATGAAAGCTATCTTATTACTTGATAAACTTGGTTATGATGTAGTGATTCCAAAACATACGGAAAGCGGCAGAGCTTCTTTGTCGAAAGGATTGCTCAAGCGAGCGAAAACCTTTGTTGAAGCGAATGTGAAAGCTCTGGCACCACTGGTGTCTGAAGCAACGCCTATAGTAGGAGTGGAACCTTCCGCAATTTTAACCTTTCGAGATGAATACGTTGATCTGGCCTCCGATCAAACGCTCGATCAATCAAAAAAACTAGCAAAGTATAGTTTCACTATTGAAGAATTTCTTGACCGTGAATTGAAAGCAGGTAGAATCGACGCTTCGTTGTTTGAAACGAAGGAACAAGAGATTTTACTACATGGTCACTGTCAACAAAAATCCGTTTCATCGGTTCAACCTACGGTTTCCATTCTTTCCATTCCAAAAGGATACAAAGTTTCCGTTATCCCTTCAGGATGTTGCGGAATGGCCGGTAGTTTCGGATATGAAAAAGAGCATTACGACTTATCTGTAAAAGTAGGAGAGTTGGTGCTCTTCCCAACAGTCAGAAAAGCCTCAGATGCCACTATCATTGCTGCTCCGGGCACTAGTTGCCGACATCAGGTAAAAGACGGAACCGGCAAAATAGCCTTGCATCCCGTTGAAGTGTTGTACAATGCATTAAAATGATCATAAAAAAAGGAGTTAGTTTCACTAACTCCTTTTTTATTTCGATGCTATTGTTATTAATAACGATAGTGTTCCGCTTTGAATGGACCATTCTTAGGAATACCTAAGTAGTCGGCTTGTTCTTGCGTTAATTCATCCAATTCAACCCCAATTTTAGCGAGATGTAAACGAGCTACTTTCTCATCCAAATGTTTTGGAAGAACGTATACTTTGTTTTCATAGTTGCTGTGGTTAGTCCACAATTCAATTTGAGCCAAAGTTTGGTTAGTGAATGAATTACTCATTACGAATGAAGGGTGACCGGTAGCGCAACCTAAGTTAACCAAACGGCCTTCCGCCAATACGATAATGTCTTTACCGTCGATGTTATAGATATCAACCTGAGGTTTGATAGTATCTTTTGTATGACCGTAATTTTTGTTCAACCAAGCCATATCAATTTCAATATCGAAGTGACCGATGTTACAAACGATCGCTTTGTCTTTCATCAAGCGGAAATGCTTTTCAGTGATCAAGTCACGGCAACCGGAAGCAGTTACAATGATATCAGCCTCTTTCACAGCGTCAACCATTTTCTTTACCTCAAAACCGTCCATAGCAGCTTGCAAAGCGCAAATTGGATCGATTTCAGTTACAATAACGCGGCAACCTGAACCTTGTAAAGATGCTGCTGAACCTTTACCCACGTCACCATAACTACCTACAACCGCTACTTTACCGGCCAACATTACATCGGTAGCACGACGGATCGCGTCAACCAAGCTTTCTTTACAACCGTATTTATTATCGAATTTAGACTTCGTTACAGAATCGTTTACGTTGATCGCAGGCATTGGCAATGTACCTTTCGCCATGCGCTCATACAAACGGTGAACACCGGTAGTAGTTTCTTCTGAAATTCCTTTCACATTTGGAACCAACTCAGGGTATTTATCCAAAACCATATTGGTTAAGTCGCCACCATCATCCAAAATCATGTTCAAAGGCTTATCAGCACCGCCAAAGAACAAGGTTTGTTCAATACACCAATCAGCTTCTTCAATGGTCTGCCCTTTCCATGCAAATACGCCGATACCTGCGGCAGCAATAGCAGCAGCAGCATGATCTTGAGTAGAGAAAATATTACAAGAACTCCATTTTACTTCAGCACCTAAAGCCACCAAAGTCTCAATCAAAACCGCAGTTTGGATGGTCATATGTAAACATCCTGCGATACGAGCACCCTTTAATGGTTGGCTTGCACCATATTCGGCACGGAGGGCCATCAAACCCGGCATTTCAGCTTCTGCCAAACGGATTTCTTTACGTCCCCACTCAGCAAGGCTGATATCTTTTACCTTGTATTGAAGGCTAAAGTCAATTTGAGAAAGTGTTGTTGACATGTTATCTAGTTTATTTTTTGCAAAATTAGTATTAATAGAGCGTTCTCCCAAAGGTGAAAAACTCCCAAATGGGGATAAGGCTATATCAACGGTTCGATGCTATTTTTCGTAACTTGTAAAAAAGCAGCTATATGTACGTATATGAAACGGTTTCTGAAGCTATTTCCAGCCTAAATTCCAGAGGTTTTGAGCACGATTTTGGAATCGACGCTCACGCCATTACCTGCTCCAATAGCAGGGTTTACAGTGCCGAAGACCTTGAAATTGTAGAGTGGTATCGTTTTGAAGGGGATACAGACCCTGCAGATGAAGCCATTGTTTTAGGATTGGCAGCATCCGATAGTACCAAAGGAACCCTAGTGGTAAATTACGGACCCAATATGGAACAAGCCAACGCGGCATTTTTAGAAAAAATAAGCTTGCATCTGAGCAAATAAGAGTTATGGTTAAATCATCCTTGCGTTTTCTTCTATTACTGTGTTCAGTGTTTGGATTTGGATCTACTTTAAAGGCTCAACAATTCGGAGGAAATCCTCCCTCTATTCATTGGAAACAACGTATTACTAAAGAGGCTAGAGTGATCTATCCATTTGGACTCGATTCAATTGCAAAAAAGATATCAACAATCACCGGTAGTTTGGCTTCTACAGCCCAAACACTGGGTGGGAAGAATCGACGCATCCCAATACTTCTCCAAAATCAAACAACGGTTTCCAATGGGTATGTAGGACTAGGGCCTTGGCGTAGCGAGTTCTTTATGACGCCTAATCAAAATAGTTTCGAATTGGGCTCTCTTCCATGGTATGAACAATTGGCCACCCATGAATTCAGGCATGTGCAACAATTTGCCAATTTTAATAAAGGCATCACTAAAGCCAGTTACATATTCGGAGGGCAATTGGCAGTTACCTTAGTAGCCAATGCCGCTGTTCCAAATTGGTTTTGGGAGGGCGACGCGGTGTATCAAGAGACGCAACAAACCAACCAAGGTAGAGGTCGATTGCCTTATTTTTTCAATAGTTATCGATCACTTTGGCTGGCCAACAAGAATTATTCATGGATGAAGCTTAGAAATGGTTCTCTGCGCGACTATGTTCCCAGTCACTATGATCTTGGCTACTTGATCTCAGCCTACGGTCGTGAAAAATATGGTGCCGATTTTTGGGGCAAGGTCACCAATGATGCCGTTCGGTTCAAAGGACTGTTCTATCCCTTTCAATCCGGTATTAAGAGAGCAACCGGTAAATCGTACCCCCAATTTGTAAATGAGGCGCTACAGTTCTATAAAAATCAATTGGTTTCAGAAACAGATACCATTCACCAATTCGCTGCTTCCCAAAAGCATTTTGTGAGCGAAGAAGAGTATCCGCAATGGCTCGATAAAGATCATTATGTGTATGTTTCCAGCTCGTATAAACGCATTCCTTATTTTGTAAGTAAGAACGTTAAAACCGGAGAAGAGAAAAAGATTCGAATGAAAGATCTTTCTCTGGATGCTTATTTTTCAGTTCGCAATCAGCAAATTGTATATGCCGCGGTGGGCTATGACCTTCGCTGGGGGTGGAGAAACTATAGTGAAATAAGACTGTTGGATGCAACCACCGGCGAACAACGTACCATCACCAAACACACCAAATTATTCTCTCCTGATATCAATGCAAAAGGTGATCGAATTGTAGCAGTTCAACAAACCACCGATGGTAAAAATTCAGTAGAATTATTGGATGCTGTTGAAGGCAAAACAATTAAATCCTTCCCAAATAATCAGCAGTATTACTATACCGGTCCTAAATTCTTGAATGCACAAACCATTGTAGTAGCTGCAAGAAATCAGGACGGACAAATGGGCATCACTAAACTTGAGATTAGTACCGGTAAAGAAACAGTTTTGCTGCCTTTTCAATGGCAGGTAATCGGATTTTTGAATACCCACAACGATAGCCTCTATTTTACCATGAGCTGGGGCAACGCCGATCATCTGTTTCTCTTCGATGGAAAGTCATTCTTTAAAATGGATCGGGGAACGGTCAATACCGGGGCCTATCAATTGGCTGCCAATGGTGCAAAGGCTGTATGGACCGAGTTTACGGCTGTGGGTCAACAGGTCGTCAACACAGATATGAACAAGTTAAAATGGGAAGCTGTTGATCCTTCAAAATCGGCCCGCTTTAACTTTGGTGTAAATACGATTGAATCAGGTAGATTGCCTTTGAACGACAGTACACCTTCTAAAACCAAATACTTCTCAAAAGCATTCAATTTATTCAACTTTCACAGTTGGTTGCCTGACTTTAATGATCCGGAATACACGCTTACTTTCATAAGTGAGAACGTATTGAATACATTGCAATCTGATTTGAGCTTTACCTACAATACCAATGAAAAATCAAAAAAGGTTGGTTATGTGGCCACTTATGCCGCTTGGTTTCCCTGGATTCGAATGGGTGTGAACTATAACAAGGATAGAGCTTTCACCTATAACAACGATTTGGTTCGTTGGAATGAATTTGAATCGAGAGTAGGGGTTTCAATACCGCTTAATTTTTCAGGTAAGAAGTACTTCCGAAATTTGCGATTGACCAGCGATTTTGTACTAAATAAGCCCGATTATTTGGGTAAGTATAAGGATACCTTTGACCGACGCAGTTTCACCTATGTTGTGAGTAACCTAAGCTATGTACAACAACTGCCAACTGCCAAAATGCAGATCTATCCTCGCTTTGCAAAGAGTTTGTTGCTTACATTTTATAAAACAGCAACGCGTGTTAACGGCTATCAGTTCTTAGCCAATGGTACGGTGTACTTGCCCGGATTAGCAGCTACACATAGCTTGGTAATAAATGCAGCTGTTCACCGCCGTGATACCATTCGAGATATTTTCTTTAGCAATTCGTTTCCGTTTTCAAGAGGTTATGTAGCGCGCAATTTCCATCAAATGATGAAAGCAGGAGTAAACTATCATTTTCCAATTTTATATCCCGACAAAGGAGTGGCCAGCATCGTATACGTGCAACGAATTCGCGCAAATGCCTTCTTCGATTATACCAAAATTGCAGAATACAATACGCAACGCAGATTAGTTAATTTGGAATACCGTTCAACCGGTGGGGAGATTTACTTCGATACCAAATGGTGGAATCAGCAACCTGTAAGTTTTGGACTACGGTACAGCTATTTGCTGGATGCGTCTTTACAAGGGTTGTCTCCACATCAATTTGAATTCGTATTGCCAGTAAACTTGATTTCTCGTTAAGTTAATTAATACAATAGGAAAGCCCCCAATGCTTGCGCGTTGAGGGCCTTTTTATTATTAGGTAATTTTAGTTGCCTAAGCTTGCTTCAATTACTTTTATCTTCGTTTCTGCATCTTCTTTCTTTCTTCTTTCTAATTCAACAACTTCCGGTTTTGCATTTTGAACAAAACGTTCGTTGCTTAATTTCTTTTCTACGGATGCAAGAAAGCCCTTTAGGTATTCCAACTCTTTTAAAAGTTCTTCTTTTTGATTGGCAGTATCAATAGGTTTTTCAGAAACAATATAGAAAGTATCTTTTCCTATTACAGTAGTGAAAGAACCCGATACAGCTGTGTTCACAAAATCGAGCTTGGTAGCATTTACCTGCTTGCAAAGAACGCCATTGATTCCTTCAAAATTGGCCGTTTGAGCTGTTTCAACAGACAACTCAATGGTTTCTTTCGGTTTCAATTGTTGTTTGTTGCGGATGTCGCGAATGCCGGAAATATACGATTTGAGAAGCTCTCCTTGAGTTAAGATACCAGCATTGAAAGATTTTGGCGCAGTCATTTGCTTGATCGTTAAGGCATCGCCTTCCTTTCTACTTCCGAGTTGCTGATAAATTTCTTCCGTAATAAATGGCATGAAGGGGTGCAACAACAACAATAATTCTTCAAAATAGCCTACTGTTTTCTTATATACTGTTGCTGAAATAGGTTGTTCGAAACCGGGCTTTACCCATTCCAAATACCAACTACAGAAATCATCCCAGATCAGTGAATACAATGTTTTTAATGCTTCACTCAACTTGAACTCAGTATACTGTTCTTCTAATTGAAGTTTTACTTGTTCCAAACGGTTTTCAAACCATTCGGTAGCAAAAGTAGAAGCATCGCCTTCTGTTTCTGATACTCTCGATTCCCACATCTTCACCAACTTCAAGGCATTCCATATTTTATTGCTGAAGTTTCTTCCTTGTTCGTTGCTGCTTTCGTCCCACAGTAAATCGTTTCCGGCAGGAGAGGAGATCATGATACCAAAGCGACAAGCATCGGCTCCATAATCGTCAATGAGTTTTAAGAGATCAGGTGAATTCCCCAAACTCTTACTCATCTTTCTTCCTAACTTATCACGAACGATACCTGTAAAATACACTTCATTGAAAGGCTTTTTGCCCTGATATTCATATCCGGCCATGATCATACGGGCCACCCAGAAAAAGATAATTTCAGGTGCCGTAACCAAGGTATTGGTTGGATAGTAGTATTGCAGGTCGGCATTGCCGGGATTCTTTAGTCCTTTGAAAACTTCAAAAGGCCACAGCCAACTCGAGAACCACGTGTCCAAACAGTCTTCATCTTGGCTCAATACTGCTTCTACGATCCCTTTTGAACTGGCTTGTTTCTTCGCTTCTTCTAAACTGGCAGCTACGTATACATTACCATGTTGATCGTACCAAGCAGGAATGCGATGCCCCCACCACAATTGGCGACTGATGCACCAATCTTTGATGTTTTCCATCCAATGGCGATACAGGTTCTTAAATTTAACCGGATAGAATTTGATATCATCACTTACTACAGCTTCCAACGCAGGTCCTGATATTTTTTTCATATCTACCCACCATTGCAAACTCAAGCGAGGTTCTACTACAACATCAGTTCTTTCACTATAGCCTACTTCACTGGTGTAGTCTTCGATCTTAACTAAGTTACCGGCTGCTTCCAGAAGTGGAATGATTTTCTTTCTTGCTTCAAATCGGTCTTCTCCAATTAAAATCTGAGCATCGGCATTTAAAGTACCATCGTCATTTAGAATATCAATCACTTCCAATTGGTGTTTCAAGCCTAATTGATAGTCGTTTGCGTCATGCGCCGGAGTTACTTTCAATGCGCCGGTACCAAAGTCCATCGTTACATAGTCATCTGTAATAATGGGGATTTTACGCCCAATCAACGGTACTTTAGCAAAAGCACCGTGTAGGTCGAGGTAGCGTTCATCTTTAGGGTGTACACAGATGGCAGTATCGCCCATGATGGTTTCCGGACGCACTGTTGCAATCGTGATTTTTTTGCCCAATGATTCACCTTGAGCATTTACCAATTCATATTGTAAATGATAGAGTTTCTGATTGGTTTCTTTGCGAATTACCTCCTCATCACTTAAAGCTGTTTTGGCACGTACATCCCAATTGATCATTCTTTTGCCACGGTAGATATATCCTTTGTTGTATAGATCAATGAATACGTTGATCACCGATTCATAATAATCGGGGTCCATGGTGAATGAGGTCCTATTCCAATCAAGCGAGCAGCCTAGTTTGCGTAACTGTTGTAGAATGATTCCTCCATATTTTTCTTTCCATTCCCAGGCATATTTCAAAAACTCATCTCTCGACAAGCTTGCTTTTTGGATGCCTTTTTCGCGGAGCATTTGAACAACTTTTGCTTCTGTAGCGATGGAAGCATGGTCGGTACCGGGTACCCAACAAGCATTCTTGCCCTGCATACGCGCTCTTCTTACCAGAATATCTTGGATCGTATTGTTAAGGCAATGGCCCATATGTAACACGCCGGTTACGTTGGGGGGAGGGATTACCACGGTATAAGCCGGGCGCTCATCGGGGGTACTATTAAAATATCCTTTCTCGAGCCAAAACTCATACCATTTGGATTCGGCTGTTTGGTGTTCAAAATTCTTAGTTAACTCCATAGTGGGAATGCATTATTCGGGAGTGCAAAATTAATGAAAGTCAGCGACCTATAAGGCCCTAAAATAAAAAAGCATCCCCTTTTTGGAGGATGCAAAAGTTCTTTATGCGGGCTTATTCAGCCGCATTTTCTATGGTTGCAGAGTAATGTGGTCTTTTTATTGGCTTACAGATACCAGTAGCAGTAAGACAAAAACATCACCAATCCCATAAAACCAATAGCCATAAGGATTACACTTGCTGTGTCACTCAAATGGAACGAATTAGACTTTTTCATACGCATTTTGTTTAAAAAGTTCCGGGCACGAAATTAACTCACTGGTTTTCAGAGGAATGTGATTCGGTAACTTTACTGTTCTAATGCGGTTTAGAGAGGGAATCGATCAATTGTTACTAGGCTAAGGGTGTTCTAATGCCTTGTTCTGCAGCAAAAATAGCAATAAGAATGGAAATTGCAAATCCCACCTTGGGAATTTAAGAAAATAGAAAAATACCCACAACAGTCGGATGCCGTGGGTATTGTCTTATCCTTGCGTAAAAGAAGGAAAATTAACTAGTGAACCAGAATGAGAACACTGCTAAGGCCGAAAAATACAGAATAGCAATGGCCGTGTGCGTGATGCTCCTTCCTGCACTTTGCAAGTTTAATTTTTGCATAGAAGATGGATTTATGGTTTTAAAATGCACAGGGACGGATCCTTTGTTCTAGGTGGACTAAATATTTCAAATGCATTAAAAGTTGCTTGCAACCAACCAATAGTGCATCTTAATTTTCATATACGGGATTACTCCGGTTGTCCTAAATTTATACCTCAATTATGTACGCCATCGTCGACATAGAAACCACCGGAGGTTATGCCTCTAATAACGACATAACTGAGGTTGCTATTGTGTTACACAACGGAACATCAATTATGGAGCGTTATTCCACCCTAATAAAACCACTTAGGGCCATTCCACATTACATTCAGGCCCTTACCGGTATTACGCCTCAAATGGTGGCACAAGCCCCTGAATTTCAGGAAGTAGCTCCAAAAATCTTCGATTTATTAAAAGAAGCTGTTTTTGTTGCCCACAATGTAAACTTCGATTACTCTTTTTTAAAACATCATTTAGAAGCTGCAGGTTTCGATTTGAATCGCCCGAAATTGTGTACTGTACGCCTAACTAAAAAAGTATTCCCGAACCTACCATCATATAGTCTCGGTAATATTTGTAGAGAATTGTCCATACCCATAAAAGGTCGTCACCGAGCCGGAGGTGATGCTGATGCTACTGCTCAACTTTTCAATCTATTACTTCAGAACGGAGCGGAGCCTCATATTCAACAATCGCTCAAAAAAGGCTCAAAAGAGCAAAGCTTACCTCCACATCTTCCAAAGGAAGAAGTAGAAAAACTGCCCTACACACCGGGAGTTTATTATTTCCACGATCAAAAAGGAAAGATCGTTTACGTAGGAAAAGCCAAAAACCTCAAATATCGAGTTCGGAGCCATTTTACACACAATGGTGCAGGCAAACAACGTCAAAACTTTCTTAGAACAATTCATAGTATTAGCTACCAATCTTGCCCAACCGAATTGATGGCATTTATTTTAGAAAGCATAGAGATTAAGCGATTATGGCCTCCTTATAACAATGCCCAAAAACGATTTACAGCAAATTATGCAATCTATGGATACTACGATCGAAATGGGTATTATAGACTTGCGATAGATAAAAAAAAGAAAAACATTCCGGCACTTCACAGTTTTAGCACAATAGTGGAAGGACATCAATTGTTGCGATCGTTGATCAAGGAGTTCCACCTCTGCAACAAATTGTGCTTTATGCAAAGTGGTGATATCGATTGTGTGGGATTAGAAGAAAAGACCTGTAAAGGTGCCTGTGTTCAACAAGAGTCTTCGGAAAAATACAATAAGCGTGTAATGAAGGCTTTGGAGTTCATGAATGAAAATCTGCCAACATTTGCAGTGTTAGATGAAGGTAATCAAGCCAATGAGTTGAGTTGCATTTTAATTGAAAAGGGACGGTTTATAGGGATGGGATACTTGCCGTCTGAATTAGAAGTATTGGATGTAGAAGAAATTAAAAAGCACATTGTTTTATATCCTGAGAATGATTATATCAGAGGGCTCGTGTATTCTTTCATTGAAAAAAGCCCCCACAAAAAGCGAGAACTTAAAATTACAGCATGAGCAAATCAGTGATTCGAAGTATCGTACTTTTCACAGTATTGATGGTAATGGCCTGCGGTACAAGCACTTCAAATAATAAAAACGAATCTTCACCATCCAACACCTCGCAAAGTCAAACAGCTGTTGTTTCAGTAGACTCAATACCCGCGGAACGTTCTTCAATAAGAAAAGAAGCAGTAGCATCTTACAGCAAGAAGACAGACGATCCACTAAATGATTTTTATTTCTCTGTTAAACTTTATGAAACCAAATATACACAGCGATTTTTGATGAAATTGACCTATGAAACCTTGCAAGTTTCGGATACCATTTCAATCCCCTACTTAAATATATGGCCAAACGTGAAAATTGAAAAGGGAGCGTCCGGGTTGGAATGTATTGTAGGATTTCTCGATCAACAACAGCAATTCAGACCTTACAAGAAAGTTTTTGTAGAAAACGAAAAATTAAGAGTCAAAACCTTGCATTTCTATCGTGTGAGAGGATGGAAAAAAGAATTGTATTGAGTAGAAATGATTTCTTCCTATATTAGTAAAAATCACTCGCATGGATCGATATTTAACTTCTTGGTACAGTCCATCATTGAATAAGGAAATGCCGATTGCAATGTATGGGCATTACGGATTTGCTTTATTAATGGTTCCAACAGCCGCAGCCGATTATTTGGAGTATGAGCGATTTCAGTTGATGGATTATTTAAAGCCGTTTATTGAATCCGGGAAAGTAAAAGTGTTTTCCATCGATAGTATCAACAATGAAAGCTGGATGAACAATCATGTTGATCCTTTTCAAAAATCAATTCGTCACCAACAGTGGAACGACTATGTTTACAATGAAGTCATTCCTTTTATAAAAACGCATACCAGCGGAGATACCCCAATCATTACATGTGGTGCTTCATTTGGCGCTTTGCACAGTATGAATCTTTTCTTAAAAAGACCTGATTTAATAAATGGTGTGATTGCCATGAGTGGTGTTTACGATTTAACAGAATATACCAAAGGACATTACGACGATAACGTATACTTCAATAGCCCGATGCACTATATGCCTAATTTAACGGATCATCAAGTGCTCGAGCAAATTCGTAGATCAGGTCATATTCATATTCTTACCGGAAGCGGTGCGCATGAAGATCCTGCATCTGCAGGTCGTTTTGCAAAAGTGCTTTATGATAAAGGAATTTGGTATGAATTAGACAACTGGGGGCCCGATTGGAATCATGATTGGCCTACCTGGAGAGCGATGTTACCTCACTATATTGCTACTCGCTTTTAGGGATCAATTCATCCAACAATGAAATAAACAAATTGCGTTCAATCATTCTCGCACCGAGGCTTGCTAGATGTTCGGAATATATTTGACAATCGATCATAGCAACGCCTTGTTCTTGTAAATAATGAACGTAGGATAGAAAGCCGTATTTGCTGGCATTACTGCTTCGTGAAAACATACTTTCTCCGAAAAAAACCTTACCTAAAAGCACACCGTATAGGCCGCCAACCAGTTCGCTGTCTTTCCATACTTCTACACTATGGGCAAGTCCCATTTCATGAAGTTTACTGTAGGCTTGGATAATTTCTTCACTGATCCAGGTGCCATCTTGATCCTTCCGGGGAACCGTTTTGCAATTGCGCATTACTTCGGCAAAACATTTATTGATGGTTACAACAAATGCCTTTTTTTTGAAAAGTTGGAGCATGCTTTTGCTCACATAGAGTTCTCCGGGAAACAGCACGAATCTTGGGTCAGGGCAATACCATAAAATAGGGGGTTCGTTGTACCAAGGGAAAATGCCACTGCGATATGCATTCAAAAGTCGAGAGGGAGAGAGATCACCACCGATCGCTAACAACCCATCAGGCTCGGAGAGATGGACTGGCGGGAAACGGTTGGTGTGGTCCAATTCATAAATAGGCATAAAAGCAATTAGGAAACGGTTTCTTCCAGGGTAGCGCCTATCCCTCTTTCTGTGATAGCGTCGCACTGAGGTTTAAGGTCGTCGTAATCGCCGTTTTTAACGGCATATTTTCCTTTGAAATGGATAATGAAAGCACATTGTTCTGCTTGTTCTGCTGAATGACCGCAAACTTCCATCAAAGTTTCGATAACCCATTCGAAAGAGTTTACATCATCGTTCCATACAATCAAACTCCAATTCTCCGGTGGGGCAGTGAGGGTTTCAACATCAAAATCTTCTTGTTCACGTGTTCTAGTATTTGCAAAGACTGCAGCCATTTAACCTGGAATTTTCGTAAAAATATCATTTTAAAAGGGCATACACAAGAAAAGAATGCTTCTTTCTAAAAACCACCGTGGGATTTGATTTTCAATAAATTTTCGGTGTTTTTTACAAAAAAAAGTAAAAAAAATTTGGCATAAAACCGTGATTTCCTATCTTTGCACTCCCAATAAAAACAAAGGGAGTTTAGCTCAGCTGGTTCAGAGCATCTGCCTTACAAGCAGAGGGTCGGCGGTTCGAACCCGTCATTCTCCACCATTTATTTTGTTTAAATAAATATGTCGGAGGGGTAGCGAAGTGGCTAAA